>JAGNPA010000204.1 GCA_017989885.1 Aquabacterium sp. | reverse complement strand
ACCATGGGACGCACCCTCTACGACAAGATCTGGGACGAGCACGTCGTCCACACGGAAGAAGATGGCACCGCCACCCTCTACATCGACCGCCATCTGGTGCACGAAGTCACCAGCCCGCAGGCGTTTGAGGGGCTGGACATCGCTGGCCGCAAGGTGTGGCGCCTGTCGGCCAACCTGGCGGTGAGTGACCACAACGTGCCCACCACCGATCGCAGTGAAGGCATCAAGGACCCGATCTCCAAGCTGCAGGTCGACACGCTCGACCAGAACTGCGACCGCGTCGGCATCACCCAGTTCAAGATGGGCGACAAGCGCCAGGGCATCGTGCACGTGATCGGCCCTGAGCAGGGCGCGACGCTGCCCGGCATGACCGTGGTGTGCGGCGACAGCCACACCTCCACCCATGGCGCCTTCGGGGCGCTGGCCCACGGCATCGGCACGTCGGAAGTCGAGCACGTGCTCGCCACCCAGACGCTGCTGGCCAAGAAGGCCAAGAACATGCTGATCAAGGTCGAGGGCACCTTGCCCAAGGGCTGTTCGGGCAAAGACATCGTGCTGGCCATCATCGGCAAGATCGGCACCGCCGGCGGCACCGGCTACACCATCGAGTTTGCAGGCAATGCCATCCGTGCCCTCAGCATGGAAGGCCGCATGACCATCTGCAACATGGCCATTGAGGCGGGCGCGCGCGCCGGTCTGGTGGCGGTGGACGACACCACCATCAACTATGTGCAGAACCGTCCCTTCAGCCCCAAGGGCGTGGAGCTGGAGCAGGCCATTGCCTACTGGCGCACCCTGCACTCCGATCCGGATGCCGTGTTCGACACCGTCGTCGAGCTGGACGCTGCCCAGATCAAGCCGCAGGTCAGCTGGGGCACCTCGCCCGAGATGGTGCTGTCCATCGACGACCGCGTGCCCGATCCCGACAAGGAAAAGGACCCCGTCAAGCGTTCGGCCATGGAGCGCGCACTGCAGTACATGGCGCTGGAGCCCAACAAGGCCATCAGCGACATCCACATCGACAAGGTCTTCATCGGTTCATGCACCAACAGCCGCATCGAAGACATGCGTGAAGCTGCCGCCGTGGTCAAGAAGATCGGTGGCCGCATTGCGTCGAACGTCAGGCTGGCGATGGTCGTGCCCGGTTCGGGCCTGGTCAAGGAGCAGGCCGAGCGCGAAGGCCTCGACCAGATTTTCAAGGCCGCCGGCTTCGAGTGGCGTGAGCCGGGTTGCTCCATGTGTCTGGCCATGAATGCCGACCGTCTGGAGCCGGGCGAGCGTTGTGCCTCCACCAGCAACCGCAACTTCGAAGGCCGTCAAGGCGCCGGCGGTCGCACCCACCTGGTCAGCCCCGCCATGGCCGCTGCCGCTGCCATGAATGGCCACTTTGTGGACGTTCGTCGCATCGCCTGATCCCTGTCAACCGTCTGAGTCACACAAGAGTCCGCACATGACACGTCTGATTGTTTCCGCACTGGTGGCTTTGTCCGTGCTTGGCCTGTCGGCCTGCAACACGGTGCAAGGCCTGGGTCAGGACATCGAAAAGGCCGGTTCGGTCATCTCTGGCGCTGCCAAGTAAGCACACACCATGCAAGCATTCCGCATTCACAAGGGGCTCGTGGCCCCGATGGACCGGGAAAACGTCGACACCGACGCCATCATCCCGAAGCAGTTCCTGAAGTCGATCAAGCGCACGGGCTTTGGCCCCAACCTGTTCGATGAATGGCGCTATCTGGACGCGGGCGAGCCCGGCCAGGACCCGGCCACCCGCAAGCCCAACCCCGACTTCGTGCTGAACCAGCCTCGCTACCAAGGCGCATCGGTGCTGCTGGCTCGCAAGAACTTCGGTTGCGGCTCCAGCCGCGAGCACGCGCCGTGGGCGCTGGATCAGTATGGCTTTCGCGCCATCATTGCCCCGAGCTTTGCCGACATCTTCTTCAACAACAGCTTCAAGAACGGCCTGCTGCCCATCGTGTTGAGCGAGCAGCAAGTGGACCAGTTGTTCAACGAAGTGGCAGCGTTCCCTGGCTATCAGCTCACCATCGACCTGGAGCGTCAGGTCGTGGTCAAGCCCGATGGCGTCGAGTTGCCCTTTGACGTGCAGCCTTTCCGCAAGTACTGCCTGCTCAACGGCTTCGACGACATCGGCCTGACCCTGCAGCACGCCGACAAGATCAAGGCCTTCGAAGCCGAGCGTCTGGCGCAAAAGCCCTGGTTGAACAACCGCATCGTCTGATTTTCTATTCCCGCTGAGATTCCCAACATGGTCATGAAGATTGCAGTGCTGCCGGGTGACGGCATCGGTTCCGAGATCGTCGCCGAGGCGGTGAAGGTGCTCCAGGTCCTGGACCTGCCTTTGCAGATGGACGAGGCCAAGGTCGGGGGCGCCGCCTTCGACGCCCACGGCCATCCGCTGCCTGAGCACACCCTGAAACTGGCCATGGAATCCGACGCCGTGCTGTTCGGCGCCGTGGGTGACTGGAAGTACGACAAGCTCGAACGCCATCTGCGCCCTGAGCAGGCCATCCTGGGCCTGCGCAAGAACATGGGCCTGTTCGCCAACTTCCGTCCTGCCATCTGCTACCCGCAGCTGACCCACGCCTCCAGCCTTAAGCCCGAGCTGGTGGCCGGCCTGGACATCCTCATCATCCGCGAGCTGACCGGCGACGTGTACTTCGGTCAGCCGCGGGGTCGCCGCGTCGCCCCTGATGGGGAATTCAAGGGGGCCGAAGAGGGCTTCGACACCATGCGCTACACGCGCCCGGAGATCGAGCGCATCGCCCACGTGGCCTTCCAGGCCGCACGCAAGCGCAACAAGCGTGTCACCAGTGTGGACAAGGCCAATGTGCTGGAAACCTTCCAGTTCTGGAAAGACGTCGTCACCGAGGTGCACGCCCAGTACCCCGACATCGAGCTGGACCACATGTACGTGGACAACGCCGCGATGCAGCTGGTCAAAGCCCCCAAGAAGTTCGACGTGCTCTTTACCGGCAACCTGTTTGGTGACATCCTGTCCGATGCGGCGGCCATGCTGACCGGCTCGATCGGCATGCTGCCTTCGGCCTCGCTCAACGCCAAGGGACAGGGCCTGTACGAGCCCAGCCACGGCTCGGCCCCCGACATCGCCGGCAAGGGCGTGGCCAACCCCCTGGCCACCATCCTGAGTGCAGCCATGATGCTGCGCTTCAGCCTGAACCAGGAAGAGGCCGCCAGCCGCATCGAACGCGCCGTGCAGAGCGTGCTGGAGCAAGGTTTGCGCACCCCCGACATCTTCAGCGAAGGCACGCAGAAGGTCGGCACGGCCCAGATGGGTGAGGCCGTGGTGGCTGCGCTCAAGGCACAAGGTTGAGGCTTGCGCCCTTCGTCACAGATTCAGTATCAAGAGGATAAAAACATGGCTACGACTCTGGTTGGTTTGGTGGGCTGGCGCGGCATGGTCGGCTCCGTCCTGATGGACCGCATGCAGGCCGAAGGTGACTTCGATCACTTCGAGCCCCTGTTCTTCTCGACTTCGAACGCCGGCGGTGCCGCACCGTCCGTGGCCAAGAACGAGAAGACCCTCAAGGACGCCTACGACATCAACGAACTCAAGCGCTGCGACATCATCATCACGGCGCAGGGCGGTGACTACACCACCGAGGTGTTCGGCAAGCTGCGCGCCACGGGCTGGAACGGCCACTGGATCGACGCGGCATCGACCCTGCGCATGCAGGACGACGCCGTCATCGTGCTGGACCCGGTCAACATGCCCGTGATCCAGAACAGCCTGGCCAAGGGTGGCAAGAACTGGATCGGCGGCAACTGCACCGTCAGCTGCATGCTGATCGGCGTGGGCGCGCTGTACAAGGCCGGCCTGGTCGAGTGGATGTCCACCCAGACCTACCAGGCAGCGTCGGGCGGCGGCGCCCAGCACATGCGGGAGCTGCTGACCCAGTTCGGCACGCTGAACGCCGAGGTCAAGTCCTTGCTGGACGACCCCAAGAGCGCCATCCTGGAAATTGATCGCAAGATCATCACCAAGCAACGCGCCCTGACCGCGGCCGAGACCGCCAACTTCGGCGCGCCCCTGGGTGGCTCGCTCATCCCCTGGATCGACAAGGACCTGGGCAATGGTCAGTCCAAGGAAGAGTGGAAGGGCATGGCCGAAACCAACAAGATCCTGGGGCAGGGCGAGGGTTTTGGTGTGCCAGCCGTGCCGGTGGACGGCTTTTGCGTGCGCATCGGCGCCATGCGCTGCCACAGCCAGGCACTGACCTTCAAGCTCAAGAAGGACGTGCCGGTCGAGGAGATCGAAGCCATGATCGCGGCCGACAATCCCTGGGCCAAGGTGGTGCCCAACACCCGTGAGGCCACCATCCAGGACCTGACCCCGGTGGCCGTGACCGGCACCCTGACGATCCCGGTGGGCCGCATCCGCAAGCTCGCCATGGGCCCGGAATACGTTGGTGCTTTCACCATTGGCGACCAACTGCTGTGGGGGGCCGCCGAGCCGCTGCGCCGCATGCTGCGCATCCTGATCGAGCGGTGATACTGTCGCATCGAGATCACACGGGGCCTGCGGGCCCCGTTTTTATTTGGTTTTGAAA
>JAGNPA010000203.1 GCA_017989885.1 Aquabacterium sp. | reverse complement strand
GTCGATCACGACCAGACCCACGCCATTGGCGCCCACGGCCTGCACGATCTGCTCGATCGCGGCGTCGTCCCAGAGGTTGGCGGTGGGGTTGTTCGGGTAGGCGATGTAGGTCAGGGCCGGGCGATGCTCGCGGATCGCGGCCAGCATGGCGGGCGTATCGAGCTCGAAATTGGCTGTGAGCGGCACGCCGACGAAGCGCAGGCCGTTTTGCTTGGCGAAGGCCTCGTACATGACGAAACCGGGCAACGGTGCCAGCGCCACGGCGCCAGGTTGTGCGCAGGCCACCGACAGCAGCGAGATCAACTCGTCCGAGCCGTTGCCCAGCACCAGGCCGCAATCTGCAGGCACGTGCGCATGGCGGCGCAAGGCAGCATGCAGGTCTTGCTGGCGCGCGCCCGGATAGCGGTTCAGGGCCACCTGGCCCAGACGCTGGCCCAACTCATCCTGCAGCGCGGGCGGCAAGGTGAAGGGGTTCTCCATCGCGTCGAGCTTGATGTAGCCGGCGGCATCCTGCACGTGGTAGGCGTGCATGGCGCGCACATCGGCGCGGAAGGTGTTCAAAAGGGTATCAGGGGTGCTCATGAGGCCAAGGCTGAAACAGCGCGGGTAGCCCGATTGATTATCTCACGAGGGTGTCGCCCAGTCCGTCAATCAGGCCCGGACAGGCACTCCGTGCGGTTGCGACCCGAGGCTTTGGCGCGGTACAGTGCATGGTCGGCCCGGTCGATGGTGCGGGCCAAGGGCTCGTCGGCCAGATGGCGCGTCACCCCGGCCGAGAACGTGACCCGCAGGCCCGGCACGGTCGGGCTCACCTGGGTGCGCGACAGGGTCTGGCCAATGCGCTCCAGCACCTGGCAGGCATCGTCGCTGTCGGTATCGGGGAACATGACGAGGAACTCTTCCCCACCCCAGCGGGCCACCTGATCGGCCCCGCGCAGCCCGCCACTGAGCACCTGGGCCGTCGAGCGCAGCACCTCGTCGCCCACCGGGTGTCCGTGCTCGTCATTCACTCTTTTGAACAGATCCAGGTCGATCATGGCCACGCACCAGGGGAAGCCGGAGCGGTCGGCCCGGGCCTGCTCGATGCGCAGGAGCTTGTGCATGTGGCGACGGTTGAACAGCCCGGTCAACTCGTCGCGGATGACCTGCCCGTGGAGCTTGGCCATGGCCTCAGCCAGATCGTGGCGCGCGTGTGCCGCCCGCTCACGCAACAGGGAGAGCTGTCGCACCAGCACGCAGGCGCAACTCAGGATGATCAGCAAAACGCAGAAATACAGCACCTGCAAGTCGACGGTGAGCGGCAGCGCGCCCTCCCGACCGACCACCCCCATCGAGGCCGCGCCAAACACCAGCACTGCCAGCGCGCTCGCACGGGTCATCTGCCGGAACGTGACCGTGAGCAGGGCGAACATCAGGATGACGAAGAGCAGAATCAGGGCCACGGGCCGGCCCGGCCCTCCGATCAAGTAGCCCCAGCCCAGCAAGACGATGCCCACCCACATCTGGGCTTCGGTCAGCGCCGGATCGGCGAAGCGCCGGTTCCAGCCTGTGCGCAGCACGAGGTAAAGGCCACCAATGGCCAGTGCCGCCACCACGGTCAACAGGTGAGCGGACGGGGCGTGGAGCACCCCGCGTTGCGCACCGTAATTCAGGGCCAGCAGGCCAAACGCGTGGTTGCTGGCCCCGAACAGGAAGCGCCAGATGCGTGCGCGCTGCAAGGGGTCCGATGACAGCAGGGCATTGCCCAAGCCGGCGCGTGGGCCACGCCGAAGGTCGGGATGCGAGCGCAGGCTCATGAGAAAGGCCAAGGCCATCGCCAGCACAAGAAGCAACAGCCCCCAGGTGGACACGGATACACCTTCACCGGTCATGCCAAGCACCGGCACAACCACCCATACACATCCCGGTCAAGATCAGTCCAGCGGCACTCAACACATGCACTCCCAGCGGTACGGCGCCCTGCAATCTCTGATCAAAAATCAGAACAATCGCCATTTTCCGATGATGCTAACGCCAAGTCTCGGTGCTGAACAGCCCTGTCCCCAGATACCGGGGACCGGTATCTGCGCCCGCGTCAGTCTTGCATGGGGCGGCGCAAGCGGAACTCAGCCGCCTGCGCGTGGGCTTGCAGGCCTTCGCCATAGGCCAGCACGGCCGCGGTCTTGCCCAGGACCTGGGCACCCGCTTCGCTGACCTCGATCAGGCTGCTGCGCTTTTGGAAGTCATAGACCCCCAGGGGCGACGAGAACCGTGCGGTGCCCGAGGTGGGCAGCACGTGGTTGGGGCCGGCGCAGTAGTCGCCCAGCGACTCGGATGTGTACGCCCCCAGGAAGATGGCCCCGGCGTGGCGCAGCAAAGGCTCCCAGGTGTGCGGGTCGTTGCTGCTGACTTCCAGGTGCTCCGGGGCGATGCGGTTGCTGATCTCGCAGGCCTCTTCCATGCTGCGGGTGTGGATCAGGGCCCCCCGCCCTTCCAGCGACGCACGGATGATGGCGGCGCGCGGCATGGTGGGCAGCAGGCGGTCGATGGCCGCTTGCACCTGGGCGATGTAGGCGGCGTCCGGGCACAGCAGGATGCTTTGCGCCAACTCGTCGTGCTCGGCCTGGCTGAACAGGTCCATGGCCACCCAGTCGGCCGGGGTGCTGCCGTCGGCCAGCACGAGGATCTCGCTGGGGCCGGCGATCATGTCGATGCCGACCTGGCCGAAGACGTGCTTCTTGGCGCTGGCCACATAGGCATTGCCCGGGCCAGTGATCTTGTCCACCTTGGGGACCGTGGCAGTGCCATAGGCCAAAGCGCCCACAGCCTGCGCCCCACCGATGGTGAAGGCACGGCTGACGCCGGCCACGTAGGCGGCGGCCAGCACCAGCGGGTTCTTTTCGCCACGGGGGGTGGGCACGACCATGATGATCTCGGGCACGCCGGCCACATGGGCGGGGATGGCGTTCATCAACACGGACGAGGGGTAGGCGGCCTTGCCACCGGGCACATAGATGCCCACGCGGTCGAGCGGCGTGACCTTCTGACCCAGCAAGGTGCCGTCTTCGTCACGGTAGGACCAGCTCAGGCCGCAGGCCTGCTTCTGACGCTCGTGGTAGCTGCGCACGCGGGCGGCGGCGGCTTCGAGCGCGGTACGTTGTTCGGCGGGCAGACTGTCGAACGCGGCTTTCAGTTCGGCTTGTCCGAGCTCCAGGTCGGCCAGGCTCGCCACATCGAGTTGGTCGAAGCGGGCGGTGTACGCCAGCACGGCGGCATCGCCCCGGGTGCGCACATCGGCCAGGATGGCGGCCACGCGGTCTTCGATGGCCGTGTCGGTCTCGGCCGACCAATGCAGCACCTTCTGGAAGGCGGCTTCAAAGTCGGGCTGGGAGGTGGCGAGGTGGCGGATCTGGACTGTCATGGTGCCAAGGATCTCAGAAATCAGGGGCGAAGGGGACGCTGAGGCGATGGGTTCTCGCGATCAGCGTCATAGGTCAGCAGCAGGCTCTGCCCGAGCGCTCAGGCCGGGATGGCCGACTCGAAGGCCTGGATCAGCGCACGGATGGCATCGCGCTTGAGCTTGAGGGCGGCCTGGTTGACCACCAGACGCGAGCTGATGTCCATGATGTGCTCGACCTCGACCAGCTTGTTGGCCTTGAGGGTGTTGCCGGTGGACACCAGGTCGACGATGGCATCGGCCAGGCCGGTCAAGGGCGCCAGCTCCATCGAGCCGTACAGCTTGATCAGGTCCACGTGCACGCCCTTGTTGGCAAAGTGCTCGCGGGCGATGGTGGTGTACTTGGTCGCCACGCGGATGCGCGAACCTTGCTTGACGGCGGCGGCGTAGTCGAAGTCGGCGCGCACCGCCACGCTCATGTGGCACTTGGCGATGTTGAGGTCGAGCGGCTGGTACAGGCCATCGTTGCCACCGGCGCTGCCGGCGTGCTCGATGAGGATGTCCTTGCCGGCCACGCCGATGTCGGCACCGCCGTAGGCCACGTAGGTGGGCACGTCGGTGGCGCGCACCAACACCACGCGCACATCAGGGCGGTTGGTGTTGAGGATGAGCTTGCGGGTCTTTTCCGGGTCTTCGGTCACCTCGATGCCGGCGGCGGCCAGCAAGGGCAAGGTTTCTTCGAAGATGCGGCCTTTGGAAAGTGCGAGGGTGATCATGGCAGTGGTCTGGTCTGGTGCATTGGCCCGATCAAGCGGACACCGCAGAACTGGCTTCGCCAGGCTGCTGGTGTCGCCCCCTTGAGGGGGCGCGCGAAGCGCGTAGGGGGTGGGTCATTTCGTCCGTTCGATGTCAGCGCCGATGCCGCGCAGCTTGGCTTCCATGCGGTCGTAGCCACGGTCAAGGTGATAGATGCGGTCCACCAAAGTTTCGCCGTCGGCCACCAGGCCGGCGATCACGAGGCTGGCCGAGGCGCGCAGATCGGTCGCCATGACGGTGGCGCCCGACAACTGGGGCACGCCGGTGACCACCGCGCTGCGGCCGTCCACCGTGATGTTGGCACCCAGGCGGATCAGCTCATTGACGTGCATGAAGCGGTTTTCAAAGATGGTCTCGTGGATCACCGCGGTGCCCTCCGCAACGCAGTCGAGCGCCGTGAACTGGGCC
>JAGNPA010000202.1 GCA_017989885.1 Aquabacterium sp. | reverse complement strand
TCAGGAGTTGGGCGCATCGCTCGCCCTGTTTCAGCAGACCTCGCTGGCCCAGCATGGCGACACCACCCGCACCCAGAACGAACAGCTCGACAGCTTTCGTGTCCAGCTGGCGGGCTTTCAGCAGTCTCTGGTGGACAGCCAGCGCGACAGCATGCAGCAGCAGTCGCAGCAAGGCCTGGCCTTGCGTGAAGCTCAGGCCCTGAGCCTGGCGCGTTTCACCGAAGCCCAGGAGGCCGCTTTGCGCCGTCTGGGGGAGGGCGTAGCAGAGCAACTGCGCGTGCTGTCAGACGCCAACGAGCGCCGCCTGAACGATGTGCGACTGACGGTGGAGACACGTTTGCAGGCGCTGCAGGCCGACAACGAGAAAAAGCTGGAGCAGATGCGCCAGACCGTGGACGAGAAGCTCCATGCGACGCTGGAGGCCCGTCTGGGCGAGAGCTTCAAGCAGGTGGCCGAGCGCCTGGAGCAGGTTCACCGCGGTCTGGGCGACATGCAACGCCTGGCCAGCGATGTGGGCTCGCTCAACCGCGTGCTCAATAACGTCAAGACCCGAGGCATTTTTGGCGAGGTGCAACTGGCGGGCTTGCTGGAGCAGGTGTTCACGCCTGAGCAGTACGCGGTCAACGTCGAGACGGTGCCGGGCAGTGGCGCGCGGGTGGAGTTCGCCATTCGCCTGCCGGGCCAAGGCGGCGTCGATGGGGCGCCGGTGTGGTTGCCGATCGACGCCAAGTTCCCTCGCGAGGACTACGAGCGCTTGCTGGAAGCGCACGACCGGGCCGATGCGCTCGGCGTCGAGTCCGCCGCCAAGGCACTGGAGATGCGCTTGCGTCAGGAGGCGCGGACGATTCGCGACAAGTACCTGGCGCCACCGCACACGGCCGATTTCGCCATCTTGTTCGTGCCCACCGAGGGCCTGTACGCCGAGGCCCTGCGCCGCCCTGGACTGGTCGAGGCCATGCAGCGCGAATGCCGCGTGATGCTCGCGGGCCCAACCACCTTGCTGGCCACGCTCAACAGCCTGCAGATGGGGTTTCGCACCCTGGCGCTGGAGAAGCGCTCGTCCGAGGTGTGGCAGGTGCTGGGCGCCGTCAAGACCGAGTTTGGCAAGTTTGGCGATGTGCTGGCCAAGACCCGCAAGAAGCTGGACGAAGCCAGCAACACGATCTCGTCGGTGGAGACGCGCACCCGGGTCATGGGCCGGGCGCTCAAGCAGGTCGAGGCCATGCCAGATGCCCAGACGCAGGCCTTGCTGCCGGGCGAAACTGACCTCATTGACGAATCACCTCAGGATTGAGGCGACTTCGCGCCGGCCGTGATCGCTCAGTCTTTGGCGCCGGTCGCCAGTGCGCGATCTCGCTGGCGGCTGAGCGTGTCAGCCGAGGGGAGTTGTTCCTGGCGTGTGGGCCAGCCTTGCAGATGCTGCTCGACCAGTTGGCCCAAGGCACGCATCCAGTCCAGCTGGTCGTTGAGGCAGGGAATGTAATGGAAGGTCTTGCCACCGCTGTTCAGGAAGGCGGCCTTGCCTTCCATGGCGATCTCTTCCAGGGTTTCGATGCAGTCTGAGACGAAGCCCGGGCAGACCACATCCACCCGTGCCGTACCCGCTTTGGCGAGTGCGTGCAGCGTCGGCTCCGTGTAGGGCTCCAGCCACTTGGCCTTGCCGAAGCGGCTCTGGAACGTGACCACATACTGCTCTCGGCTCAGTCCGAGTCGCTCGGCCAGCAGGCGCCCGGTCTTGAGGCATTCGCAGTGGTAGGGGTCACCCAGATCCAGCGTGCGGCGAGGCATGCCGTGGAAGCTCATGAGTAACTTGCCCTGGTCGCCCAGTGGGCCGTTCTCTTGCCAGTGGCGGCGCACGCTGTTGGCTAGCGCGTCCAGATAGCCGGCGTCGTCATGGAAACGGTTGATGTGACGCAGCTCGGGCAGCAGGCGGGTTTCTCGGCCCCAGGCAAACACCTCGTCCATCACGCTGGCGGTGGTGGCGCCTGAATACTGCGGGTACAGGGGCACGACCAGGATGCGGGTGGCGCCTTCGGCCTTGAGGGCGCTCAGGGCCTTGCCAATGGCGGGCTCGCCGTAGCGCATGGCGTGACGCACCAGGACCTGGTGGCCCATCTCGCCCAGAAAACCCTGCAGCAGCTTGGTTTGCTTCTCGGTCCAGACGCGCAGCGGCGAGCCCTCAGGCATCCAGATGCTGGCGTACTTGGCTGCCGATTTGCGTGGCCGCACGCGCAAGATGATGCCGTGCAGGATGGGCATCCACAGCAGGCGCGGGATCTCGACGACGCGCGGGTCGCTCAGAAACTGACCCAGGTAGCGGCGCAGGGCAGGGGCGGTGGGGCCCTCGGGGGTGCCGAGATTGACAAGCAAGACGCCGGTGCGGGGGGCTTGGCCGTGGCGAAATGCAGGTTCTGGCTGGGTGCTCATGGCGGGGACTTCTTCTGATGGGCCAACTGGGTCAGCTCGGCGGTGATCTGACGGATGTCGATGGGTTTGGTCCAGTAGCCGGTGAAGCCTGCCGCTTTGGCACGGGCAATGTCCTCGGGCATGGCATCGGCCGAGCACATGTAGGCGGGCACCGATGCCAGGTCCGGCAAGTCCCGCAGGGCTTTCAACAAGGCCAGGCCGTCCATGTCCGGCAGGTGGGCGTCCAGCACCAGCACCTCCGGGGCACGCTGTGTGGCCACGTCGATGGCAGAGTGTCCGTCCTCGGCCACCGTCAGCGCCAACTGGTCGTAGGGGCGCAGGGCCTCCTCGAACAACATGGCATTGATCCGGTTGTCCTCGACATACAGGACCTGCAGAGGGGTCTGATCTGGCAAGTCTGAAGTGGGCGGCATGGGCTGTTGGGGTGATCTGCTTGCGGGCAGACGCTCATCAAAGTCAAACGGCGGCTCGGACACCAGCGCGGGTACGCCTCGGTTCAAGGTGATGCTCACGCGGGTGCCCTCACCCGGGCGGCTGTAGATCTGCAGTTCACCACCCATGGTCTCGACCAACGACCGGGTGATGATAAGGCCAAGCCCCGACCCTTCGATGTTGGACATCTCTTTGCCCAGCCTTTCAAAGGGTTGAAACAGGCGGGTGAGTTGTGCCTCACTCATGCCTGGCCCGTTGTCTTCAACGTGCAGCGCCAGACGCCCCGCATCCCGGGTTTCGACCGTGAAACGTACCAGGCCACCGGGGGCGTTGTACTTGATGGCGTTGGAGCCCAGGTTCATCACCACCTGGCTGAGGCGCTGGCGGTCGGCACGCACGTTGCAGCCCGGGGCAATCTCGGACAACAGGGTGACGCTGTGGCGTTGGGCCAAAGGCCCCAGCATGCTGATGCCCCGCTGGACAATGTCCGACAGACTCAGCTCCTCGCTCAGACACTGGAGGTAACCCGTCTCGATCTTTTGAAGGTCCAGCACATCGTTGACGAGAGCGGTCAGGTGCTCGCTGGCGTCCAGGATGTGGCGAACATAGCCGAGGTGCCCGCCACCGTCCTCCGAAGGTGGCAGTTGGTGCTGCAGCAACTGTGCGAATCCGCTGATGGCGTTGAGCGGGGTGCGGATCTCGTGACTCATGCGCGAGACAAAGGCGCTCTTGGCCGCGTTGGCGGCTTCGGCGGCCTGTTTGCCACGCAGCGTTTGCTCGGCCTCCTTGACCGGCGTGATGTCGCGCGCCACAAACAGGATCTGCTTCTTGCCCATCGGGACCAGACGGGCTTCGAAATGACGCAGGACCCCGTCGTTGGTCTGCAACTCATACTCCAGCCGCTGTGGCTGTCCGGCGCTGCGGACACGTTCGATGGCAGCCTGTTGGAGCGACGCGACCTCCTCCGGCAACTCATGACCGATGGTGTGGCTGCGCAACTCCTCGATGGGGCGAATCAGGAGCGGATGGGCGTCATGCCCATCCACATAGTGGTTGGACTCGTCGAGCACAAACCAGATGTCGGGCAGGGCGTGCAGGACCGCGCTCAGGCGGGCCTCGCTCTCGCGCAGTTCGGCCTGTTGGCTGAGGAGTTGCTGCTGGGCGCGCCGCATCTCCATCTCGGTCTGCACTTGCCGGGTGACATCGCGGTTGGAGCCACGGTAGCCCATGAAGGTGCCCTGACGGTCGAACACGGGCAAGCCGCTGATGCTGATGATCACCCGGCCCCGGGGGGTGATGCGCTGCCCGAGCACATTGCTGAAGGGCTCCTTGCGGGCGCGCGCTTCCCTGAACTGAGCCCATTGCGCGGCGTACTCCTCGCCTGGCAGGGGTTCGTAGAAATCCACACCTTTGCAGCCAATCTCGAACTCCGGGTCCAGGCCCAGGTGCTGCACCATGCTGCTGGACACCCACACAAGCCGGCTGTCGCGGTCGGTCTCCCACAGCCAATCGTGGCCGGCCAGGCTGGCTGTCCGCACCCGGGCATCCATGCGGCGGGCACGCTGCTGATTCAGCTCGGCGGCCAGCAAGGCGCTCGTCGCACAGGCCACGTCGGCCAGGCCTGCGATCTGCGCGTCAGTCCATTGGCGGGCCTCGGTGTCCATCACGCACAGCGCGCCCAAGGTCTGTCCTTCGACGACGAGCGGGTGCCCGGCATAAGCCACAGGCCAGGCATCAGTGGGCAGGTGAGGGG
>JAGNPA010000201.1 GCA_017989885.1 Aquabacterium sp. | reverse complement strand
TCGATCTTTGGCTATGCCGCAGGCCACCATGTGCCGGTGCTGGGCCTGGGCGGCAAGCACGCGCGTCAAGATGACCTGATCGTGGACTACGCCGCGCTGGAAGGCCAGACCATCCGCGTCATGGCCACGCGCAAGCTGTCGCTGGATGACTACCGCGGTTTCTTCGATTCGGTGCGCTTGCTGACCTTCCAGCAAGATGGCGCGACCTTCTACGCGCTGGAGGGCGTCAACTTCTCGTACACGGCCTACCGTGAGCAGGTCATGGCCGAGGTCAACCGCCGTTACTACGCTTTCCCGTCGTGGCTGCCGGTGTGGGGATGCAGTTTTTGCCAGCGCTATTGCGGGGCCGATCGCTGCACGCCGTGAGTGGTTTTTGACGCGGGGCCACCTGAACGGGGGGCGTAGAATCGGCGCTCTCCTTCTGCCTTGAGGCCCATGTGAGCGATATGTCTGCTGTGTCTGAATCGTCCCTGCCCGTCGTCATCGTCGGTGCCGGTCTGGCTGGTTTGACCGTGGCCCTGCACCTGGCAGAAACGCAGCCCGTGATCGTGCTGGCCAAGCGCGAGATGCACGAGGCAGCCACCGCCTGGGCCCAAGGCGGCATCGTGGGCGTGCTGGGCAGCGACGACAGCATCGCCTCCCATGTCAAAGACACCCAGGAAGCCGGTGGGGGCCTGGTGGATGAGCACACGGCCGAGTTCATTGCCCGCCACAGCGCCGAGGCCATCGCCTGGCTGGTGGAGCGCGGTGTGCCGTTCTCGCCTGACCCGACCGGCCCACTGGGGCTGCACCTGACGCGCGAAGGCGGCCATGCCGTGCGCCGCATCGCCCACGCGGCCGATGCCACGGGCAAGGCGATCCACGATGTGCTGCTCGACGAGGTCAAGCGCCATCCCAACATCACTTTGCGCGAGAAGTGGATGGCGATCGACCTGATCACCGACCGCCACCTCAAGAAGAATGCGGTCGAGCCGGGCGCCGTGCCTCGTTGTCACGGTGTGTACGCCCTCGACATCGAAACCCACCGTGTGGAGACCCTGGTGGCCTCGGCCGTGGTGATGGCCACCGGCGGTGTGGGCAAGGTGTACCGCTACACCAGCAACCCGGACACCTCGACGGGTGACGGCATTGCCATGGCCTGGCGCGCCGGTTGCCGGATTGCGAACATGGAGTTCATCCAGTTCCACCCCACCTGCCTGTATCACCCGCAAGAGCGCAGCTTCCTGATCACCGAAGCGCTGCGTGGCGAAGGCGCCATCTTGCGTCTGCCCGATGGCACGCGCTTCATGCCCGAACACGACGAGCGGGGCGAACTGGCCCCACGTGACATCGTGGCCCGTGCCATCGACTTCGAGATGAAAAAGCATGGCGTGGACCACGTCTGGCTCGACGCCACGCACCTGGGCGAAGATTTCCTGAAGGAACACTTCCCCACCATCCACGCGCGTTGCCTGTCCTTGGGCATCGACATCGCCAAGCAGCCCATTCCGGTGGTGCCGGCCGCGCACTACACCTGCGGTGGCGTGGTGACCGACCTGCACGGCCGCAGCGACCTGCCGGGCCTGTACGCCGTGGGCGAGACCACCTACACCGGGCTGCATGGCGCCAACCGCCTGGCCAGCAACTCGCTGCTGGAGTGCGTGGTGCTGGGCCGCACCTGTGCCGAGGACATCACCGCGCAGATCCCGGCGAGCGCCCCGAAGGTATCGGGCTGGGACGAAAGCCAGGTGTCGGATGCCGACGAAGAGGTCGTGATCGCCCACAACTGGGACGAGCTGCGCCTGGTGATGTGGAACTACGTGGGCATCGTGCGCACGACGCGCCGCCTGGAGCGGGCACTGCACCGCATCAAGCTGCTGCGCCATGAGATCGACGACTACTACGCGGCCTTCCGCGTCTCGCGCGACCTGCTGGAGCTGCGCAACCTGGTCGATTGCGCCGAGCTGATCGTGCGCTCGGCCCTGTCGCGCCAGGAAAGCCGCGGCCTGCACTTCAGCCGCGACTACCCTCGCACCCTGCCGGTGAGCTTCCCCACCATCTTGAGCAAGAAGTCCAAGAAGAAGGACGCCTGGCTGCCTTGATCAGCCGCCGATGCGCTCGAGCACGCGCAGCGAGAAGTCCACGGCCTTGACGTCCTTGGTCAGCTTGCCCACCGAGATGCGGTCCACGCCGGTGGCGGCGATGTCGCGCAACTGGTCCATGGTCACACCGCCCGAGACTTCGAGCAGCGCGGCGCCCTGGGCCACCTCGTCGTTGATGCGCACGGCGTCGCGCATCATCTCGTTGCTGAAGTTGTCCAGCAGCACGCTGACGGCACCCGCAGCCAGCGCTTCACGCAACTGCTCGAGCGTTTCCACTTCCACCTGAATCGTGATCTGTTCGCGCAGCGGTGAGGCTTGCGCGGCCACCAGGGTTTGCGCGTTCTTCACGGCCGCCGTCACGCTGCCGGCGGCGGCAATGTGGTTTTCCTTGATGAGGATGCCGTCGTACAGGGCCAGGCGCTGGTTGGCGCCACCGCCCACGCGCACGGCGTACTTTTGCGCCAGACGCAGGCCGGGCAGGGTCTTGCGGGTGTCGAGCACCACGCAACCGCGCGGGTTGGGCGAGGCACCCTCGATCGCCTGCATGTGGCGGTGGGTGAGGGTGGCCACGGCCGACAGGGTTTGCAGGAAGTTGATGCCGGGGCGCTCGGCCGTCAGCATGGCGCGGGCATCGGCCTCGATCAGGCAGACCTCGGTGTTGGCGGCCATCAGCGCGCCCTCGTTGTAGGCCCACTGGATGTGAGCCGTCGGATCGAGCTGGAACAGGCAGGCCTCGAACCAGTCGCGGCCGCACAGCACGGCCTCTTCGCGCACCAACAGGCGGGCTTTCACACGCTGGTTGGCGGGCACCAGTTGCGCCGTCCAGTCGCACACGCCCACGTCTTCGAACAGGGCGTCGCGCACATTGCGCTCACGGGCTTCTTGCAGGGTTTCGTTGTGGTCGAACATGGGGCAAGTGGGCAATTGGGGCTGGGTGAATCAGGCCGCGCCGATGTTGGGCACGAAGCCCTGGGCGGGTTGGGCGATGGCAGCAGGGTTCTTCGCCACGAAGTCGAGCATGCGGTCGATGCAGCCGTGGGCCTTGACGCGGATGTCTTCGGGCACGGTGATCTCGCCGGTGCCCTTTTCCAGGCAGTCGAGCACACCTTGCAGGGCGTTCATCGCCATCCACGGGCAGTGCGCGCAGCTCTTGCAGGTGGCGCTGTTGCCCGAGGTGGGGGCCTCCAGCAACACCTTGTTGGGCGCCAGTTGGCGCATGCGGTGCAGGATGCCGTTGTCGGTGGCCACGATGAACTCGGGTGCATCGGACTCGACCACGGCCTTGAGCAGCTGCGAGGTCGAGCCCACCACGTCGGCCTGGGCCACCACGCTGTCGGGCGATTCGGGGTGGACCAGCACCAGGGCTTTGGGATGGTCTTTCTTGAGCAGGTCCAGCTCCAGGCCCTTGAACTCGTCGTGCACGATGCAGGCGCCGTTCCACATCAGCATGTCGGCGCCGGTTTCCTTTTGGATGTAGTGGCCCAGATGGCGATCGGGCGCCCAGAGGATCTTCTCGCCCTGGTCCTTGAGGTGCTTGACGATGGCCAGCGCACACGAGCTGGTCACCATCCAGTCCGCGCGGGCTTTGACAGCGGCGCTGGTGTTGGCGTAGACCACCACCTTGCGGTCGGGGTGGGCATCGCAGAAGGCGATGAAGTCTTCGGCCGGGCAGCCCAGGTCGAGCGAGCAGGTGGCGTCCAGGTCGGGCATCAGCACACGCTTGCCGGGGCTCAGGATCTTGGACGACTCGCCCATGAACTTCACACCCGCCACGATCAGGGTCTGGGCAGCATGGTCACGGCCAAAACGGGCCATCTCCAGCGAGTCCGACACGCAGCCGCCCGTCTCCATGGCCAGGTCTTGCAGGTCGCCATCGACGTAGTAGTGGGCGACCAGCACGGCGTTTTGCGCCTTGAGCAGCGCCTTGATCCGAGCCTTGACGCGCTCTTTCTCGTCAGGGGCCAGGGGCGTGGGAACCTTGGCCCAGGCGTGGGCCGTGCAGGTGGCACCCGAGGCGTCCTGCAGGTCGTAGTCGTAGGAAACGGAATCGGTGGAGTTCATGGTCGGTGTCGTCTCGTGAACGGTCTGGACGCGAAGGGGAAGCTTGGCTGTGTCTGGCTGAGGCTCGGCCAAGGGGTTCAAGTGTGTCGGCTGCGCCGGCGTTTGTCGAGCCAGGCCACGATTTCACATGACAGCCATACGGTGAAAAACGCAAACAGAATGTCACTGAAAAAGTGCCCGCCTTGCAGCATGCGGCCCAGGCCGACGACGCCACCGGCCACGATGCCGATCAGCAGCCAGCGGCGGCGCCACAGCGGGCCGCAGGTCAGGCCCAGGCTCATCAGCCAGAAGCCGGCGGCGGCGTGGCTGCTGACGAAGCTGCGGTTGCGCTCGGGCGTCTTGCCTGGGACGAAGGGGCCTTGGTAGGTGTCGGTGCCACCAAACTCCACCACTTGCACGGGGCGAGGACGCCCCATCTGGTTCTTGAAGATGCCTTCGATGATGAGGCCGCGGCCCAGCAGACCACAGACCACGGCCACCGTGGCCAGATGACGCCAGGAGC
>JAGNPA010000200.1 GCA_017989885.1 Aquabacterium sp. | reverse complement strand
CCCGTGGTGAACATGCTGGTCAGCGCACGGCAGTTTCTGGCCCCGGGCCTGCTGCTGTCGGGGCTGCTGATGGGCTTGGTGGCCTGGGGGGCGGAGGCGGTCGGACTCAAGCTGGTGGCCGACGTGGTGGCCCCCATCGAGCTGTCCATTCCGGCAGCCATGGGCATCTATGCGATTGCCATCATCGTGGGGGCCTTGTCCTTTCTGCCGGGTGGCCTGGGTAGCACCGAGGCGGTCATGGCCGCCTTGCTGTTTGCCCATGGCTACACCATGCCCCAGGCCATCTTGTTGACCCTGGTGTGCCGTTTGTTGACCTTGTGGCTGGCCGTGGTGATCGGCTGGCTGTGCGTCTGGGCCCTGCGTGGCAAGACCTGATTGAGTGTGTGTGTGCCATGACCCAAGCCGTTCCTCTGTGTGTGGACCTCGACGGATCGTTGATCCACAGTGATCTGTTGCTGGAGTCCTTCCTGCTGCTCATCAAGCAGAACCCCCTGTATGTGTTCATCGCACCGGTGTGGTTGCTGCGGGGCAAGGCGCACTTGAAGGCCCAGATTGCCCGTCGTGTTGCCTTGAACGGCGCCGCCCTGCCTTACACCCAGCCCTTCGTCGACTGGCTGCGTGCGCAAAAAGCGGCGGGCCGTCCGCTGTGGTTGTGCACGGCCGCAGATGCGCGACTGGCTCAGGCGGTGGCCGATCACCTGGGCATCTTCGATGGGGTGCTGGCCAGCAATGGGCGCACCAACCTGTCGGGGCGCCACAAGGCCGCCGAACTGGTCGCGCGGTTTGGTGAGCGGGGTTTCGATTACTGTGGCAACCATCCGGTCGATGTGCCCATCTGGGCGCAGGCACGTTCGGCCATCGTGGTCAATGCACCCGAGTCCGTGCGTCTGGCAGCATCGCAGGTGACGGTGGTCAGCCATGTGGTGCCCGCGCCGCCCGTCGGCGTCAAGGTCGTGCTGAAAGCCCTGCGGGTGCACCAGTGGGCCAAGAACGCCCTGATCTTTGTGCCGGTGCTGGCCTCGCATCAGATGACCATGGGCACGCTCGGGGCCAGTCTGCTGGCCTTCATCGCATTCAGCCTGTGTGCCTCGTCGGTCTACCTGCTCAATGACATGCTCGACCTGGAGGCCGACCGCCAGCACCACAGCAAGTGCCGACGCCCCTTTGCGGCAGGGCAGTTGAGCCTGCTGTTTGGTCTGGTCGCGGCGCCCTTGCTGTTGTTGGCCGCCCTGGTCTTGTCGCTGGCCCTGCCTCTGTCCTTCCTTGGGGTGCTGGGCGCCTATTACGTGGCCACGCTGGCCTATTCTTTCGGCATCAAGAAAATCGTGATGGTGGACGTGCTGGCGCTGGCCGGGCTGTACACCATCCGCATTGTCGCGGGTTCGGCCGCAGCCGGGATTCCGTTGTCGTTCTGGCTGTTGATCTTTGCCATCTTCATCTTCCTGAGCTTGGCCATCGTCAAGCGCTATGCCGAGTTGCATGCGATGCGGGAGCAGGGCAAGCTGACCGCGCAGGGGCGGGGCTATCAGGTCGAAGACCTCAGCCTGTTGCAGAGTCTGGGGGCCTCATCGGGCTATCTCAGCATCCTGGTGCTGGCGCTGTACCTGAACTCGCCCGATGTGTCGCAGATGTACCGCCACCCCAAGTTCGCCTGGTTGCTGGTGCCCATCATGCTGTACTGGATCAGCCGCATCTGGATGCAGACCTATCGGGGGCGCATGCATGACGACCCGCTGGTCTACGCGCTTAAGGACCGGGTCAGCTTGCTGACGGGTGTGGCCGCAGCCGTTGTGCTGTACCTGGCGGTGTGAACCGGACATGAGTCAAGCGGCCCACCAGTGCGTCTTCACCTCCTGGGGGCGGGTGCAGCGCGTCGCACACACGGCGCTGCGGGTGAGCAGTCGCCACGCACCCCTGTCCTTGCCTGATGATGGCGGCACGGTGCTGCCCTTTGGCAATGGCCGCAGCTATGGGGACAGCAACCTCAACCCGGGCGGCGCCTTGTTGCTGGCCGGGCAACTGGACCGCTTCATCGACTTCGATCCGTGCACCGGTCTGCTGCGCTGCGAGGCGGGCGTGCTGCTGTCCACCATCTTGCGCCTGGTGGTGCCTCAGGGCTGGTTCTTGCCCGTCACGCCGGGCACGCAGTTCGTGACCGTGGGGGGCGCCGTCGCCAACGATGTGCATGGCAAGAACCACCATGTGGCCGGGTCTTTTGGCAACCATGTGACCCAACTGGAGTTGCTGCGTTCCGACGGCACACGCCGCGTGTGTTCCCCCGCGCAGCACCCGGACTGGTTTGCCGCCACGGTGGGTGGCCTGGGCTTGACCGGGTTGATCACCTGGGCCGAGATCCAGTTGCGTCGGGTGGTCAACCCCTACATGGATGCCGAGACGATCAAGTTTGGCAGCCTGGAAGCATTTTTCGAACTGAGCCAGGCTTCGGAGCGTGACCACGAGTACACGGTCTCATGGATCGACTGCGCGTTCACGGGCAAGCGACTTGGGCGCGGTTTGTTCAGTCGGGCCAACCATGCCCCGGCCGCGATGGACCTCTCGCTGTTGCCTGCGTCCTTGCCCGGTGGCGTGAGCGAGACAAGCCGACGCGTGCCGATCACGCCGCCCCTCTCGCTCATCAACACGCTGTCCCTCAAGGCGTTCAACACGTTGTACTTTCACAAGCAGCGTGCCGAGGTGGTGCGCAGTGTGCAGCACTACCGCCCCTTTTTCTATCCGCTCGATGCCCTGCTGGAGTGGAACCGCATCTACGGCCCCCAAGGCTTTCACCAGTACCAGTGCGTGATCCCGCCTGACGAAGCCTTGCCGGTGACGCGGCGCTTGCTGCACACCATTGCGCACAGCGGGCAAGGCTCCTTCCTGGCGGTGCTCAAGCAGTTTGGCGCGCCGCCGTCGCACGGCATGCTGTCCTTTCCTCAGCCCGGTACGACGCTGGCGTTGGACTTCCCCAATGTGGGGCCGCGCCTGCATCGCCTGTTCGAAGAGTTGGACCGCATTGTGCTGGCGGCCGGCGGACGCCTATACGCCGCCAAAGACGGGCGCATGGGGCCGGCCTTGTTCCAGTCGGGCTACCCGCGCTGGCGTGAATTTGCAGATTATGTGGACCCCCGCTTCAGCTCCGGCTTGTGGCGGCGGGTCTCGGAGACCAAGACATGAGAAAAATCCTGATCGTCGGCGCCACCTCGGGCATGGCCGAAGCCTGCGCCCGCCTGTGGGCTCAGCGTGGCGACCACCTGTTCCTGGCCGCACGCAACCCCAGTCAGTTGCAGTCGGTGGGCGACGACCTGCGCGCACGAGGGGCGGGTCGCGTGGGGCAGCAGGTGTTTGACGCGAACGACCTGTCCGCCCACGCGGCCTTGCTGGCCGAAGCGACCCAGGTTCTGGGGGGGCTGGACACGGTGCTGATTGCTCACGGTACGCTGACAGACCAGGAGCGGGCGCAACAGGACGTGGCCTACGCCCTGCAAGAGATTCAGACCAATGGCACGTCAGTCGTGTCGCTGATGACCTTGGCGGGTGAGCAGTTTGCCCAGCAAGGGCGGGGCGCCATCGCCGTGATCTCGTCCGTGGCGGGGGACAGGGGGCGGCAGAGCAATTACGTGTACGGCAGTGCCAAGGCCCTGGTCAGCGCGTTCGCCTCCGGTATGCGTCAGCGCCTGGCCAAGCAGGGTGTGCACGTCATCACCATCAAGCCCGGCTTTGTGAGCACGCCCATGACGGCGCATTTGAAGCAGGGCGCGCTGTGGGCCAAGCCCGAGCAGGTGGCCAAGGACATTGCCTCAGCCATCGACCAAGGCCGGCGGGTGGTCTACACGCCTGGCTTCTGGCGCTGGATCATGCTGATCATCAAACACATTCCGGAGTTTGTGTTTGTGAAGCTCAAGTTGTGAGCCGATCTCAAACCTGATGGATCAGGCGTGGCGCGTCAGAAAATCCTGATACGCCAGACGGATGCCGTCTTCCAGGCTGGTTGAGGCACGCCAGCCCAATTGCGTCAGACGAGAGACGTTCATCAACTTGCGCGGCGTGCCGTCAGGCTTGCTTGAGTCAAACGTCAAGGTGCCGCTGAAACCCAAAACGCGCGTGACGGTTTCAGCCAACTCTCTGATGGTCACATCGGTGCCGGTCCCGATGTTCACCAAAGGGCCGTTGTAGTCTTGTTCCATCAGGTACGCGCAGGCATCGGCCAGGTCGTCGGCGTACAGGAACTCGCGCATGGGAGTGCCTGTGCCCCACACGACCAACTCCCGGTCGCCGCGAACCTTGGCTTCATGTGTCTTGCGGATCAAGGCCGGCAGCACGTGGCTGTTGTTCAGGTCGTAGTTGTCGTTGATGCCGTACAGATTGGTGGGCATCACGCTGATGTAGTCGCGCCCGTACTGCGCGTTGTAGGCCTCGCACATCTTGATGCCGGCGATCTTGGCGATCGCGTAGGGCTCGTTGGTGGGCTCCAGAGGCCCTGTCAACAAGGCGTCCTCGCTCATGGGCTGCGGTGCCATCTTCGGGTAGATGCAGCTTGAACCCAGGAACATCAGCTTCTGGACGCCCGCCAGGTGGGCACCGTGGATCAGGTTGGCCTCGATCATCAGGTTCTGATAGATGAAGTCGGCACGGTACACATTGTTGGCCTGGATGCCACC
>JAGNPA010000199.1 GCA_017989885.1 Aquabacterium sp. | reverse complement strand
CATGCAACTGGCGGATCGTGCGAATGGCCCGCTCGGGGTTGTCGGCCATGACACTCTCGGTGATCTCGATCTCCAGAAAGCGCGGGGGCAGGTTGGCGGCCGTGAGCGCGTGTTGAACCGTCTGGGCGAAGTCCTCCTGCCGGAACTGGACGGTCGAGACGTTGACCGCCATCACCAGGTCCTGCAGGCCGGCGAGCTGCCAGTCGCGGCACTGGCGGGTGGCGGTGTACAACACCCATTCACCAATGGGGACGATCAGGCCACTGTCTTCGGCCACCGGAATGAACTCGGCAGGCGGCATCAGGCCGGTCTCCGGATGCTGCCAGCGGACGAGGGCCTCGCAGCCCACAACCCGGCCCGTGGTGAACGACACCTGGGGTTGAAAATGCAGCAGCAACTCGTCTTGCCGCAGGGCCTTGCGCAGATCGTTCTCCAGGCGCAGCGTCTTGCTCACGCGCTGGTGCATGTCGGCGGTGTGGAAGCGGAAGGTGTTGCCACCGTCGCTCTTGGCGCGGTACATCGCCATGTCGCTGGCTTGCAGCAGGGTGTCGACCTCATGGCCGTCGGCAGGATAGACCGCGATGCCGATGGACGGGGTCACCACCAGTTGCTGGCCGGACACGAAGAAGGGGTCGGCAAAGCACTTGAGCAGCTTTTGCGCGACGTGGGCGGCGTCGGCCGCATCGACTTCAGGCAGCAGCAAGCTGAACTCGTCGCCGCCCTGGCGTGACACCGTGTCCTGATGCCGCACAGCCTGGGTCAAGCGGTGCGCCACTTCGACCAGCAGGGCATCGGCGGCGGTGGGGCCGAGCGAGTCATTGATGATCTTGAAGCGGTCCAGGTCCATGAACAGCACGGCCAGAGGCTTCTGGGTGCGCTGTGCATGGGCCAGTGCCAGGCCCAGACGATCCCGCAGCACCGACTGGTTGGGCAGGTTGGTCAGGGTGTCGTGCTGGCTGATGTGCCTGATCTTTTCTTCATTGGCCTTGCGCTCGCTGATGTCGCTGAAGATGGCGTAGTAATGGCGCACGCTGCCATCCGGGGCGTGGTCGACGTTGATGGTGAGCCACTCGATGTAGACCTCGCCGTTCTTGCGGCGGTTCCAGATTTCGCCTTGCCAGCGTCCGGTTTGTTCAATCTGCTCCCACATCTGCCGGTAGAATTCGGCGTCATGGCGATCTGAGCTGAGGAAGGACGGACGCTGCCCGATGGCCTCTTCGGCGGTGTAGCCGGTGATGTCGGTGAAGATGTGGTTGACCGATTTGATGCGCTGGTCGGGGCCGCAGATCACGATGCCTTCCAGGCTGTTCATGAACACGCCGGCGTGCAGTTCCAGTGCGGCCTCGCGCTGCTTGAGCGCGCTCAGGTCGGTGTGGGTGCCAATGACACGCACGGCTTCGCCACGCTCATTGCGTTCGACCACCTTGCCCCGGTTCAGGATCCAGATGTAGTTGCCGCTCTTGCAGCGAACACGGTGCTCGTTGTTGTATTGCGTGTGGGGGGTGTTCAGCAACGTCTGCACATCGGCCTGCACGGCGCGCAGATCGTCCGGGTGGATGCGTGACGACCACTCCGACAGCTCGTTGCCAATCTCGCTCTCGTCGTGCCCCAGCATGGTCTTCCAGCGGGTGGAGAAGAACACGGTGTTGTCGGGCACGTTCCAGTCCCACAGCCCGATCTCGCTGCCGTCGATGGCAAAACGCCAGCGCTCCTCCGCAGCTTGCAGCAACAACTCGTCTTGCTTGGCTTGGCTGATGTCGCGCCAGTTGCCCACGAGTTCGGTCTTGCCGGTCAATGGGTTGCGGTTGAGTGTGGCGCGGTCTTCGATCCAGCGGTAGCGGCCGTCGCGGTGCAGCCAGCGGTACTGGAGGTTGAGTTCGGTGCCCTCGCTGGCCGCACGCCGCAAATGCGCTCGCACACGGGCCTGGTCATCAGGGTGCAAGCGATCGGCGGCGGTGGACGGGTGCTGGAAGAAATGTGTGGCGCTGAAACCCGTCAGGCGTTCGATGTTCGCACTGAGGTAGGACAGCCGTAACCTGGGGTGCGCATCCTGGACCTCAAACACATAGATCACCGCCGGGCTGACGTCCACGAAGTGTTCCAGCCGGGCGCGCGTCTGGCGCAACTCCGTTCGCAACTCACGCTGGCGGCGCTCCTCCTTGCGGATCAGCCAGAACAGCAGCAAGCCGGTGAGCACCACAAACAACTGACCCTTCAGTGTCTGAACGTCAGCCGCCCATTCGGCAGGGATGGGCAGCAGGTGTGCGAACGCATCGGACAGCCAGATCCAGGCGCTGGCCAGCAGCAGGTAGATCAGGCTGATGCGTAAGGCTGCCGACATGTTCAACTTTGGGTGACCGGGGCGCGGTCGATGCGCGAGAGCGTGTCGTTCACGGCAAAGATCTTGCCGTTCACATGAGGCACCCCAAAGCCCTTGAGACGCTGGGTGTGCATCGTCAGATAGGCTTCGGCACTGGGCAGATCCTGGAAGAGGTAGATGCCGCCGGCTTCCTGGGCGGCCTGGTTCTCGGTCCAGATCTTCCAGATCAGACCCGGCTCCTGGGCGATGGATTGGGCCAGTCCGGTCATGGCGGCGGCCATTTCGTCGCCCCAGGGGCCTTGATAGGGGAAATCAACTTGCAGCAGGTAAGGCATTCATCGCTCCAGGTGGCGCAGTGCGCACGTGCCTCCGGTGAGCTGGGCTGGCAATGCGCGCAGCCTCACCGGACGCACCATTGTGATCCATCAGGCGGTCAGCCATTTCTGGATGTCGGCCAGGCTGGGGATGCGGCCGCTGCTGACCACTTTGTCGTTGATGACCAGCGCCGGGGTCGACATGACATTGAAGGAAAGGATGTCGTTCATGTCCGTCACCTTGACGAACTCGGCCTCGACCTGCGCCAGGGCGGCGGCTTCACGCGCTACGGCTTCCAGCTTCTTGCAGTTGGCGCAACCAGATCCCAGAATTTTGACGGTCAGCATGGGCGTTCCTTGTGGTCGGGGTTGTGAATCGGTCAGTTGGCAGGGGGCGCGGGCGGACGCAAGCGCAGCCAGGCCATGGAAAGCAGCAACACAGCCAGGAAGATGCCGCTGGCCATGGCCACGGCCGTCCAGCGGGCACCATCGACCCAGGTGCCATAGGTCAAGCCGGCACACATGCTGAACAAGGCCACCAGGCCCACATAGCCTGCGGTCTTGCGGCGCCCGATCACGGCCGCCACCATCAACATGCTTTGCAGGCTGAGTTCCGGGTCTGCCATCAGGTAGGCGAGCAGGGGGCCGGGGTGCATGCCCAGGTCCAGGAACATGCGGGCCACCGGCACCTCCACCAGGGTGGGGAAATACATGAACACGCCGAACCCGACGGCGACGGCATTGGCGAGCACGGTGTTGCTGCCCGCCAGAGCCTCGATCCATTCGGGGCGGATGACCTCGCGCACCATGCCGACGATGAACACCCCCACGACCAGCAACAGGAAGATCTGCTTGACGAAGCGCCAGGCCTCCCACAACCAGCTTCGCCAGTCATCGGCCGGCAAGCGGCGGGCGTAGTGCCAGGTGGCGCCCAGTGCCAGCGCCACACCGATGACCCGCCCGGTGATGCCCACCTGCAGGCCTTCAGGGGTCGGTGTCAGTTGAAGGGATGCGACCAACAAGGTGGTAGCCGCCAGGCCCAGTGCCGTCCACGTCCAGCGGTTGGCACCTTCGATGATGTTTTCCAGTCCTCGCCAGGCCGTCGCGCCGATCATCAGCAGCAAGCCGATCAGGATGGTGCCTTGGACGCTCACGCCTTCTTCGCCTTTGCTGGCATCAAAAGGCAGCCAGTTGAACAGGGTGGTTTGCCAGGCTTGGGCCCAAGACACCGGCAGCTCGATGCTGACCAGCGTGGCGGTGAGCGGCCACAGCTTGAGCGTGCCTGCAATCAGCAAGGCAACCAAGGACAGCAGAACGCCCAGTGCCGCTGGGGCAATGGTGGCCTGGTCGGCGAACAGGGTGTCCGTCTCGCTGTCATGCTGGGCATCGTCCCGCCAGAAGATCTGCGCCATCAGCAGGCCAATGCCGATGCCGAACAGCAGGCACAACACCAGCCGGGCCACGGCAAACTCCACGCCCAGGATGCTGCCGGTGTAGGCCAGCGCCATGATGTTGCCCGCCGGCGCGAAAAACAGGAAGGTGACCGCCGGGCCGATGCCGGCGCCTTTGCGGTAAATGCCGGCGAACAGCGGCACGATGGTGCACGAGCAGACCGCAATCAGCGAACCGGCCAAGGCGGCGGCCGGGTAGGAAACATAGGCGGGGGTGTGCCGGCCCAGCCAGCGCGTGATGCTGGCTTTCGGGATGAGCGCCGCCATGGCGCCGGCGATGAAGAAGGCCGGCAGCAGGCACAGCAACACGTGTGCGGCCAGGTAAGACGCCAGGCTTCCGGCTCCGCCGTGGAGCAGTGTCAGCAGCAGTTCCATGCGTCAACCTGAATGGGGAGCTCTGAAGAGGTCATTCTAGTCCTCGGTGCTCCCGTAGGCGTGTTCAAAGCGAGCGCTGATTCACCCGTTTCATCAGGGCCTCGGCGCTCTCCTTGCGCTCGCTGTAGCGATCGACCAGGTAGGGGCTGATGTCGCGCGTGAGCAGGGTGAACTTGAGCAGTTCCTCCATCACATCCACCA
>JAGNPA010000198.1 GCA_017989885.1 Aquabacterium sp. | reverse complement strand
TCATCACACAAACAAAGAGGAGCACACCATGACTCAGAAAATTGCCTACGTCACCGGCGGGATGGGTGGCATCGGAACGTCGATCTGCCAGCGCCTGCACCGCGATGGCTACAAGGTGATCGCCGGTTGCGGCCCCAGCCGCGACTTCACCAAGTGGCTCGACGAACAAAAAGCCCTGGGCTACACCTTCTACGCTTCGGTGGGGAACGTGGCCGACTGGGACTCGACCGTCGAGGCCTTCAAGAAGACCAAGGCCGAACATGGTCCGATCGACATCCTGGTGAACAACGCCGGCATCACGCGTGACGGCATGTTCCGCAAGATGACCAAGGCCGATTGGGACGCGGTGATGGACACCAACCTCAACAGCATGTTCAACGTCACCAAGCAGGTGATCGACGACATGGTGGACCGGGGTTGGGGGCGCATCGTCAACATCAGCTCGGTCAACGGCGAAAAGGGTCAGTTCGGTCAGACCAACTACTCGGCTGCCAAGGCCGGCATGCACGGCTTCACCATGGCGCTGGCTCAGGAAGTGGCCAACAAGGGCGTGACGGTCAACACCGTCTCGCCGGGCTACATCGGGACCGACATGGTGCGCTCGATCCGCCAGGACGTGCTCGACAAGATCGTCGCCACGATTCCCGTCAAGCGTCTGGGCACACCGGAAGAGATCGCTTCGATGATCTCGTGGGTGGCCAGCGATGAAGCGGGTTTTGCCACCGGCGCCGACTTCTCGGTCAACGGCGGCTTGCACATGGGCTGATGAGGCCTGCCCGGCCTGTCGGGCTGGGCTGTTTCACCCGCATCAGGGGCCTGTCCCCCGAAACCCTCCCGCCGCGCAGCGATGCCGGCGGGATTTTTTTGGGCGTCTCGAGCGTGTGTCTCAGGCCGCCGCTTCTTGCTCGCGCACCAGGCGATCGAGGGCGGCGCAGACTTCGGCAAAGCGCCCGGCAATCACCGTGCGACGGGCGTCACTGGGGTCGGTGCTGATGCGCACCCGCGTGCGACTGCCTGGGGCAATGCGCAAGGGAATGACCTGGGCCATGACACCGTGCAGCGTGCTGCTGGACGAGGGCTGCGGCGCACTCCAGGGCGTGATGGGGCGAGGTTTGACGGGTCGGGCCGCCGGCGCAGAGGCCGGACGCGTTCCGTCGGTGGAAGGGGTGCCGGCGAGGTGGATCTCGCGGGCATGGAAAGCACGGGCCAGGTGATGAATCATGATGAACTCCCAAAGACAGCGTTGAAGTTCGGCAGGATTCCAGCAAAGGATCACCACGCGGGATTGCACCACCGGCCTGGTGATGCGAATGCCCGCCACCCGCATGGTGAGGGAAAGATGTGCCTAGATCAGCAGCTGGTTGCGGATCAGGCCCACGGCCAGGCCCTCGAGTTCAAACTCGGGGTGGTCGGGTGACACCAGGATGGGGTCGAAATCAGGGTTCTCGGGCAGCAGGGTGATGCCCTGCGGCGTGCGTTGAAAGCGCTTGACGGTGACTTCGTCGCCCAGACGGGCCACCACAATCTGCCCGTTGCGTGCCTCGCGGGCACGCGCCACGGCCAGCAGGTCGCCATCGAGGATGCCGGCGTCTTTCATGCTCATGCCGCGCACACGCAGCAGGTAGTCGGGACGCTTGGCAAACAGGCTGGGCTCGACGCTGTAGCTCTGTTCGATGTGCTCTTGCGCCAGGATGGGGTGGCCCGCCGCCACACGCCCGATCAAGGGCAACACGAGTTGCTCCAGACCCGGCAGGGGCAGGTTGAACGGCAAGCCCGATGACTCGGTGTCGCCGCGTTTGCGGGTTTCGTTCACGGTGCGCAGGGTGCCGGCCTTCAGCCGGATGCCGCGCGAGGTGCCGCCCACCAGCTCGATGACGCCCTTGCGAGCCAGGGCCTGCAGGTGCTCTTCGGCGGCATTCGCCGAGCGAAAACCCAGCTCGGCCGCAATTTCGGCGCGCGTCGGAGGCGCGCCGGTTTTGGCGATGGCCCGCTGGATCAGCTCGAAGATTTGCTGCTGGCGGGGCGTGAGTTTGGGTTTATCGTTCGTCATCGGGTGGTCGTGCCTTGAGCTGTGAGGTGTCCGGCGGGTGGCGACGTTGACTGTCATTCTATACAGGGCTGTTTGTTTGTCCAGTACTTTGTCAGGTTGTGAGTGTGGACTTGAGGCGACGATGCAGAAAGTGGTGATTCTGGGAACGGGCGGGACCATCGCGGGCACGGCGAACGACCCGTCACGCGCCTGGGCTTACCAGGCTGCGCAGTTGTCGGTGGCGCAGTTGATCGAGGCCGTGCCGGCCTTGCAGGGCGTGCCGCTGGAAGCCGTGCAGGTGGCGCAGGTGGACAGCAAGGACATGAGCTGGTCCATCTGGCGCCAACTGGGGCGGGCGTTGCACGTTCAACTGGCGCGCGACGACGTGGCAGGGGTGGTGATCACCCATGGCACCGATACGCTGGAAGAGACCGCCTGCTTGCTGCAGGCTTTGCACGACGGCGCCAAACCGGTGGTCCTGACGGCGGCCATGTATCCGGCCACCTCGCCGGATGCGGATGGCCCCGGTAACTTGCGGGATGCGGTGCGGGTGGTGCAGGAGTCGGCGCGTCGCTGCCTGGGCGGTGTGGTGGCCGTGATGCACGGCCGCGTCTGGTCGGCCATTGACGTGCGCAAGGCGCACAGCCATGCCCTGGATGCGTTCGATGGGGGCGGGGCGCCGCCGCTGGTCGCCTTGGCGCAGGATGATCGGAGCGAGGCGGTCTGGCCCTCAGCCTGGCCCGCCTGCGGTCGCTTCGGATGGGGCTATCTGGAGGTCAACCCGCCCAGGGTGGAGATCGTGTGCAGCCATGCCGATGCCGATGGTTGGCTGGTGCGGGCCATGTTGGCCCACGCTCAGACCTCAGCGTGTCCCTTGCGGGGCATCGTGGTGGCCGGAACCGGGCACGGCACGCTGCATGAAGGCTTGGCCCAGGCGCTGCGTGAGGCGACACAGCAAGGCATCACCGTCTGGCGCAGCAGTCGCGTCGCGCGGGGAGGGGTCTTGGCGCGGGAGGGGGACGAATGGCCGGCGGTGCCACATCTGACGGCCGCCCAAGCCCGTGTGGCGCTCACGCTGTCGCTGCTGGGGGCGGATCACGCTGGATAGATTGGGGGCGTGGGCGATGTCCTGACTGTGGTGACCAGCATCTCAGGACAGGCTTTGCTCCCTCCGGATGCGTCACTGACGATCCGGAACAGGACGCAGTGTGCCGTCGGGGTGTGAAAGCCTGATGACAGCCTGGCTGGCTGGTCAGTCAGCTGATGGCGGCAGCGTCACGCGGGTGGTGCTGGTGCGGGTGTCGATCGGAAACGGCAGACCCGGATGCTTTTCTCCCATGGTGGGGGTCCACACCTTCAGTCGGTGGTGGCCCTCGGGCAGGTCCAGAACCACCCGACCTTGCCCATCCGTCTGGCCAAAATACGGCGTTTCGACCACGTGGATGTAACCCAGCATGCGGTCGTGGATGTTGCAGCCCAGGGTGGCGGTGCCTGCGCGGTCAAACACCACGGGCGCCACGGGCGTGCCGGCATACAGCTTCAGCTCGAACGGTTTCGTGGGCGAAAACGAGTAAACGTGGTGCCGCACCGTGTCGAAGTTGGGAAAGGACACTGGCGTGCCGGTCTGCACAACCAGCAAGGTCGGCGCAAAGGCCTTGTCTCGCTGGGCCATCTGGCCCTGTGCACCCTTGGCGGCGCGAGCCGGCGTGCCATCGACGAACACCGACACCGCAGCCGGGTGCACCGGCTGGCCCGCCTCGTTGCGGACCACAATGGTGTGGGGCGCAGCCAGCGCGCCGCCGGCCCCCAGCGTGCCGGTCACCCCAGCGAGCAGGCCCCATGCCAGTCTCATCCACGTGGGGGCACAAAGCGAGGTGTGACGATCGGCGTGCATCAGCGGCCTCCCGTCACGTCCAGGATGGCGCCTGCCGTGTAGCTGGCCGCATCCGAGAGCAGCCAGGCAATGGCCTGGGCCACCTCTTCCGGGTGCGCGGCCCGGCCCATGGGCAAGCTCGGCCCCAGGCGATCGGCCCGGTCGGGCTCACCGCCGGTGGCATGGATGCCGGTGGCTGTGATGCCGGGACGCACCGCGCACACGCGCACGCCTTCACCGGCCACCTCCTTGGACAGACCCTGCGTGAACACGTCGATGGCGCCCTTGCTGGCCGCGTAGTCCACATACAGCGCGGGTGAGCCCGTGCGCACCGCACTGCTGGAGACATTGACGATCACGCCGCCGTGTCCGCCGTGCCGGCTCGACATGCGCTTGACCGCTTCACGCGCGCACAGCATCGGCCCCACCACGTTGACGGCGAACATGCGTGCCAGGCGCTCGGCACTCATCTCGTCCAGGCGCGACGTGCGGTCGATGATGCCGGCGTTGTTCACCAGGCCCGTCAGCGGTGGCAGCGCGGCATCCGCTGTGGCAAACAACTGCAGGACGTCGGATTCGGTGGCCAGGTCCGCCTGGGCGACGATGGCGCGTGGCGAGCCCAGCTGCAGGCATTCGTCGGCCACGGCCTGGGCCAGATCGGCCCGATGGGCGCAGTGGATGAGCAGGGTGTGACCTTGTGCGGCCAGCAAGCGGGCGGTGGCCGCGCCAATGCCCTGGCTGGCGCCGGTGATGAGGGTGACGG
>JAGNPA010000197.1 GCA_017989885.1 Aquabacterium sp. | reverse complement strand
CGCTGCACCACGTGCACCAGGCTGATGGAGCGCCGGCCTTCGTCTTCGTCCTTCACAGCCATGACGCGCCGTTCGCCCTCGGGGGTCAAGAACTTGTGCAGCGACACGTCGATGACCTTGCGCGAGGCGGGCCAGTCGCCGATCACCAGGGCGGCGTAGGTTTTTTGCACCTGGCGGTTGCGGAACACGTCCTGCAAGGTGGTCAGCGCACTGCGCTTTTTGGCCACTAGCAAGATGCCGGATGTTTCCTTGTCCAGTCGGTGCACCAGTTCCAGAAACCGGGCCTGGGGCCGGGCGCGGCGCAGTTGCTCGATCACGCCGAAACTGACCCCGCTGCCGCCATGCACGGCCACGCCCGCCGGCTTGTTGATCGCCAGCACCGCATCGTCTTCAAACAACACGGGGAACTCGCGCGCGGGCACGGCAGCGGCCTGCTCGTCGCTCTTTTCCGTCAGACGCAAGGGGGGCACGCGCACCTCGTCGCCCATCTCCAGTCGGGTGTCAGCCGCCGCCCGGCCCTTGTTGACCCGCACCTCGCCGCTGCGGATGATGCGATAGACCAGGGTCTTGGGCGCGCCCTTGAGCACCTTGATGAGGAAGTTGTCGAGACGCTGCCCGACACTGCCCTCGTCAATCGTGAGGCGTTGCACGGCTGCCGACACCTCGACCGCCGGCGCACGGGCGGCGACGACCGGCTTGGACGCCACCCGCACCATCACCCCTTGGCGCACGGGGCGCGAGGACGGTTTGCCGGAGGTTTTCCCTGCCGGTCGGGATGTGTTTTTCGCACCTATAATGGACTTGGCCACGTTGTGAATTCGTTGTGTGTTGATATGGCTTGTGCGGTATCAACGACAACCAACAGGCAAGACCAGACGGCATTTTACCTTTCGAGCCGAACTGGTGGCGCTGCATGACAAAGCCCGGCGGGGTGTCCCGCCAATTGATGGTGATGCAACAACCCTGATTTGCCGGAGAAAACCACCCAAGGTGTGGTTTTGCCTCAAGGTCAAGGTTGTCAGAGCCAACGTAGATCGAACCCCAATTCAAGGTTTTCCGGATTCCAGCGATGCGGCGGTGACATGTCACCGAAGTCGCGCTGGGGTCTGCGTCGAGTGACTGCCCACGTGTCCTGGCCCATTCAGCTTCTCAATCGCCTCGCCTTTGTGCCGGCCTTCTTCCATTGGATGGAAGAGGGAGCGCCGCATTGGGTGAACCGCGACAAGGAGCTGGCTGCGTCCCCTGCCCCCCTCCTCCTCGTCCAGCCGACCGCAGCGCGCATCGCGCTCGCCTGTCTGGATGGGCCTGGGTGGCGGCAGGCCCGTGTCCAAGTCTCGGCGCGCGCGCCCCTGCTGTCCTGACGCCTCTCGCGTCCTGTCAGCCCCAGGCAATTCCTTCACGGTTCAAGCTCGTTGCTCGTGCATGAAAGCTGCCTCTGGCCTTTGGGTCAGGGGTGAGTCGAGGTTTGTCCGGCGCCATCCCGGTCAGGCCTCGCTTGGATTGTGGAGAACACATGAAGCGCATGCTGATCAACGCCACGCAGCCCGAAGAACGGCGCCTGGCCATTGTTGACGGACAAAAACTGCTCGACTTCGAAACCGAAATCGAAGGGCGTGAACAACGCAAGGGCAATATCTACAAAGCGGTCGTCACCCGCGTCGAACCTTCCCTGGAAGCCTGTTTCGTCGATTACGGCGAAGAGCGCCACGGTTTCCTGCCTTTCAAGGAAATCTCGCGCCAGTACTTCAAGGATGGGGTCGAGGTTCGCTCGGCCCGCATCCAGGACGTGATCAAGGAAGGCCAGGAGTTGCTGGTCCAGGTCGAGAAGGAAGAGCGCGGCAACAAGGGCGCGGCCCTGACCACCTTTGTCTCGCTGGCCGGTCGTTACCTGGTGCTGATGCCCAACAACCCGCGTGGCGGTGGCGTGAGCCGTCGCATCGAGGGTGACGAGCGCGAAGAGCTCAAAGAGGCGATGGACCAGCTCGAGTACCCCAAGGGGATGAGCCTGATCGCCCGCACCGCTGGCATCGGTCGCACCCCGGCCGAGCTGCAGTGGGACCTGAACTACATGCTCAAGCTGTGGACCGCCATTGACGACGCCTCGCGCGTCGGCAAGGGTGCCTACCTGATCTATCAGGAGTCCTCGCTGGTCATCCGCGCCATCCGCGATTACTTCACCGCCGACATCGGCGAGATCCTGATCGACACCGACGACATCTATGAACAAGCCAAGCAGTTCATGGACCACGTCATGCCCGAGACGAAAGACCGGGTCAAACGCTACCGCGACGATGCGGCGCTGTTTGCCCGCTTCCAGATCGAGCACCAGATCGAAACGGCCTTCAGCCGTACCGTGAACCTGCCTTCGGGCGGCGCCATCGTGATCGACCACACCGAAGCGCTGGTGTCGGTGGACGTGAACTCGGCGCGCGCCACCCGTGGCAGCGACATCGAGGAAACCGCCTTCCGCACCAACCTCGAAGCGGCCGATGAAGTGGCTCGCCAGATGCGTCTGCGCGACCTGGGTGGCCTGATCGTCGTGGACTTCATCGACATGGAGGACAGCAAGCACCGCCGCGAGGTGGAGCAGCGTCTGCGTGACGCCCTGCGCACCGACCGTGCCCGCGTCCAGTTCAGCTCGATCTCGAAGTTCGGTCTGCTGGAAATGTCGCGTCAGCGTCTGCGCCCTGCCCTGTCAGAAGGCTCGCACATCACCTGCCCGCGTTGCAACGGCACTGGCCACATCCGTGACACCGAGTCGTCGGCGCTGCAGATCCTGCGCATCATCCAGGAAGAGTCCATGAAGGACAACACCGCCGCCGTGCACGTGCAGGTGCCGGTGGAAGTGACTTCCTTCCTGCTGAACGAGAAGCGCACCGAGATCACCAAGATCGAACTCAAGCAACGCGTGACCGTGCTGTTGATCCCCAACAAGCACATCGAAACGCCGAACTACAAGCTTGAGCGCCTGCGCCACGACGATCCACGTCTGGAAAACATCCAGACCAGCTACTCGATGATCGAGGAGCCGGACGACGAGGTCGGCATCACCCGTCGCGAAAAGGCCAAGGCCAAGCAAGAGCCCATCATCAAGGGTGTGCTGCCTGACCAGCCGGCCCCGATGGCCATCCCGCAGCACCAGCCCGTGCTGGAAGCCAATGTGGCGATTCCACACGTGGTGGCCCACACTCCGGCGGCCCCCGCTCCCGAGGCGGCATCCGGCGGGTTCTTTGGCTGGATCAAGCGCTTGTTCGGCATGGACACGCCCGCACCGCAGCCTGTTGTGGTCGCCCCGGTTGTGACGCCGACGGAAGAAGCCAAGGACGCCGGCAAGGGCCGCGGTCGTCGCGACGGTCAACGTCGCGGTGAGCGCGCCGAGCGTGGCGAACGCACCGAACGGGGTGAGCGCAGCGGTGAAGCCCGTCGTGAACGCCAAGGTGGCGAGCGCGGCGAAAAGGGTGAAGGCCGTCAAGGTCGTCGCCCGCCACGTGAAGACCGCCCGGTGAACGCCGAAGGCGGCAACGAGGCCGCACGCACGGAAGAAGGCGCCCGCGAAGGTCGCCGTGGCCGTGGTGGCCGTGGTGGTGAACGCAATGGCGAGCGCACCCCGATCAACCGCGAGGCCATTGCCGCCGAAGCACAAGCCCTGGCGCTGACCGCTGAACCCGGTTCCGCCGAGGCCGTTGCATCGGCCGAGACCGAGCGCGAGAATGGTCGCCGCCGCCGCCGTGGTGGCCGTGGCCGCGCTGAGCGCGATGAAGCCCAGGCGCAAGTGGACGCCCTGAACGCACCGGAAGCCACTGGCGCCGAAGGTGAAGAAGCGACCCAAGTCAACACCCAGCCTGGCCAGGATGGCGAGCCCGCCGAAGGCGAACGCCGTCGCCGTGGTGGCCGCGATCGCAACCGGGGTGAGCGTGCCCCGCGCGCTGAAGCAGCCGACCGCGACGTGGACAGCGTGCGCAGCGATGTGACCGAGACCGAGCAGCCCGCTGCTCCGGTGGTCGCAGCCGTCGCACCTGTCGCGCCAGAGGCAACGGACGTGCCCGGCACCGAGGTGGCTCAGGTCAGCGCCCCCGTGGAAGCTGCCCCCACAGCGGCCGTTAGCACCGAGCCCGTGGTCCAGCCGATGGCCCAGCCCGTTGAGACCAGCGTGGCGCCTGCCGCCGAGCCGGTCGTGGTCGTGGAAGCCGCACCCGCGGCCGTGGTGACACCTTTCGTGCTGCCCCTGCCCGATCTGGAAGCCATTGCTCGCAACGCCGGTCTGGAATGGGTGAACTCGGATGCGGACAAGATCCGTGCGGCCCAGGAAGCCATTGCCAACGAACCCAAGCCGGTTCATGTGCCGCGCGAGCGCAAGCCCGTGGTGGTGCAGGATGACGGCCCGTTGATTCTGGTCGAGACCCGCAAGGACCTGAAGGACCTGGCCCTGCCTTTCGAGGACGCCGCTCCCGTCTGATCCCAGGACTGACAGGGCTTCGTCCCTGATCACCCAAAGCCCGGCCTAGGCCGGGCTTTTTCATTTCCGCGCCCCCCAAGCGCCTGGAGCAGAGGGTTTTACCTATTGGATAGACGATTGACGTATACGTCACCATGGATTTTAATGAACGAAGCCATAGGAGACCTGCGTGGCCCGTTCCGAATCGATTCCACCCCACTCGCCGACCATGC
>JAGNPA010000196.1 GCA_017989885.1 Aquabacterium sp. | reverse complement strand
CACGCGGTGGTCTTCGGTGAGTTGCTCCAGCGCTTGGGGGTGGAGGCGGTACACACGGGTGTCGCCGACATGAAAGAGGTGGGCTGAGCGGCCCTTGAGGATCAGGGCGCTGAAGGTGCAGACGTAGCCACGGTCTTTGTCAAAACGGGCGTCGCTGCGCTGGGTCTGCGCGTGCAGCCAGGAGTTGGTGGCGTTGAGAACGCGCTGCGCAGCACGCCGGACGGACCACGCCTCCGAGGTGCAGTAGTAGTCGTCCAGAAAACCTCTGACGGCAGCCGCGCTGGCCACATGGCTGACAGCACTGCTGCTGATGCCGTCGGCCAGCGCGATGGCCAGCCCCTTGGCGCTGAGCTGCGAGGCTGTGGGCGTGGCCGCACCATGGAAGTCCTGGTTGATGGCCTTGCGCCCGGCCTGCGAGTGCTGGCCCAGCGTGACGCGCAATGTCGGACTCATGGTGTGGCCAGGTACCGCGTCTGGATCAGGCGGCCACGCGCTTGGGCTGGGTCTTGTAGTGGGTGGCGTACAAGGTGGCGCCCACAAAGGTCAGACCGCCCACGAGGTTGCCCAGCACGGTGGGAATCTCGTTCCAGATCAGGTAGTCCATGATGGTGAAGTTGCCGCCCAGCATCAGGCCCGAGGGGAACAGGTACATGTTGACGATGGAGTGCTCGAAGCCCATGTAGAAGAACAGCATGATGGGCATCCACATGCCGATGACCTTGCCGGACACGGAGGTGGACATCATGGCGGCCACGACGCCGGTAGAGACCATCCAGTTGCACATCACCGCACGGATGAACAGGGTCAGCATGCCGGCAGCGCCGTGGTCGGCATAGCCCACGGTGCGCCCTTCCCCGATGTGGCCGATTTTTTGACCGATGGCGTTGGGCGCTTCACTGAATCCGAAGGTGAAGATGATGGCCATGAAGAAGGCCACCGTGAGCGCGCCGGCGAAGTTGCCGGTGAACACCAGCCCCCAGTTGCGCATCACGCCGCCCCAGGTGGCGCCCGGCCGCTTGTCGAACACGGCGAGCGGGGTCAGGGTGAAGACGCCGGTCAGCAGGTCAAAGCCCAGGAGGTAGAGCATGCAAAAGCCCACGGGAAACAACAGGGCGCCGAGCAGCGGGTTGCCAGTGTTGACGCTGACGGACACGGCAAAGGCCGCTGCCAGCGAGAGGATGGCGCCCGCCATGTAGGAGCGAATGAGGGTGTCACGGGTGGACATGAGCAATTTGGATTCGCCAGCGTCGACCATCTTGGTCACGAACTCGGCAGGGGCAAGGTAGGCCATGGTGCGTCCTTGAAACGGGGAAGACAAAAAGAAGACGGCGTCCGACACCACACCTGCCAGAGGCAGGTACAGGGTCAGGACGCCGTCATCCAGACAGGCAAGCCATCTTCAGCTTGATGCCTTTGAGAACGCAGGTTCTGTGCCAGCCCTTGTGCGGGGGCAAGGCAGTGCGACACCGCCAACTTGGTGCGCAGCCGGTCAGTTTTGGTGCGTGTCGGGGCGAGGCCCGAAGACCAGATCGGGCAAGGCCAGCGCGGCCTCGGCCACGTCCACGAGTTTGCGGTTGTGGTCCATGGAGGTTTTCTGCAAGGCACGGAAGGCTGCGTCCTCGGTCAGGCCCATGCGCGCCATCAAGGCACCCTTGGCGCGTTCGATGAGTTTGCGTTCGTGCAACGCACGCCGCGCGGTCTCCAACTCGGACTCCATGCTGGCGAGACGAGCGGTTTGCGCTTGCAGCAGTTCTTCCAGAGAGGAAACCTGGGCGGCATCGGGCCCGGCGCTGGCTGTGGGTTCGTCCGCACTGTCAGGATGAGATCCCAGCACTGGCACCGCATCGGGTTGCTCGGCGGTGTTGAAAAAGCGACTGACAGCGTGGGTGTGCGGCGGCGGGTTGTCGCGCAGCTGCCTGAGCAGCCCCTCCGAGTCCCGCAGGTCCTGCTGGGTGGCGTCGAGCTGCGCGGCACAGGCTTGTCGCAGGCCTTCGACGAGTTCGACCTCGCACTGCCACAGCGCGGCAATGCGCACACTGGCGGCCTCGAACCAGCTGTCGCTCAGTCGGGCGTCGAGCACGGTGCCGTGGCGGGCGGTGCACAAGGTGCGACGCAGGCGCTCGAGCATGGCCACATTGGGCGTCAGCTGATGCTGTTGCCACAGGGCTTGGAGGGCAGGCTGCGCAAACTCTTCGAACACCTTGAGGCTGTGCTCCTGTGCATCAATGAGTTTGACAACGCGCAGCTGCTGGGCCTCGCTGCAGGCACCCGAGGCGAAGAGCGCGGCGCCCACGGCACGTTCCTGCCCTGCCGCCTCCTTGCCCTGGATCAGGTGAACCAAGGCCACCAGCTGGCGTGAGATGCCCGGATGGGGCGCCGCATCGGCCAGTTGGTAGACCAGTTCAACCAGGCCGGCGATCACGCGGCTGTACGCGGCCACGGCCTCGTGTGCGGTCGGGATGCGCTGATCAATTTGCTGGCGCAGCGCGGCCAGGGCCTGCAGGTCAAGCAGCACCCAGGCCATCAGGGACAGCGCTCGGGCGGTGGCGCCTTGTGTGAGCAGGCCTTGCTCGTGGAACAGGGTGAGCAAGCTGGCTTCGACGGGGCGAACCGCCGCGAGCGCTGCCTGGCGTTCAGACTGAAACCGCTGCCCGGCTGAGGCGAGGTAGATGCTGGTGGCACCACGTTCGCGCTGCAAGGCGTCGATGAGCTGTCCGACCACCCCGGCGAGCTCGACTCGCTCGGCCAGATGCCGCACGGCATCAAGCTCCAGTTGTTTGGCACGCAGAACGAGGTGAGAAGCAGACAGGGTCATGAGCAAGCAAAGGGTTCAGAAAAACGCGCGCGGCAGGGAGACTCGGCGCTCAGGCCAACGCCACCCTCACCTGCCCTCCCTGGATGCTGACACGGTGTGCCTGCACCGAGTATGCAGGGGACTCCAGGCATTCGCCGCTGCTCAGCTCGATATGCTGTTTGTACAACGGTGAGGCGACGACGATGCGCCCGCCCAGGCTGCCGATCAGCCCCCGTGACAGCACGCTGGCACCGGTTTTGGGGTCGACATTGTCAATGGCATAAAACTGGTCTTCGCCAACACGGAAGACCGCGACGTGGCGCCCGGCCACCAAGGCGCACACGCCGGTGTTGGGCACGATGTCGTCCACCGCGCACACCGGGGTCCATGCATCCGATGGGGTCGAGGCGTCCGTGGCGGGGGGGAAACTCAAGATGGCTGCGTTCATGTTCGGCTCCTTCCGGTGACGGGGCTCAGGCGGTGATCTCGTCGGTCTGGGTGACGTGCTCTTCGGGCCGGGCCGGACGGATCTGGCCCCGCTCCTTGACGAAGACAATGCGTTCGTCCTTGGCATCGCTGTTGACGAAGGAGCGGAAGCGCTTGCGCACCTCGGGGTTGGTGACCGCGGTCTTCCATTCGCACTGGTAGGTGTCGACCACGTTCTGCATCTGGGCCTCCAGCTCGGCCCCCAGGCCCAGGCTGTCGTTCAGGATCACGTCCTTGAGGTAGTCCAGGCCGCCTTCCAGGTTGTCACGCCAGGTGCTGGTGCGCTGCAGTCGGTCAGCGGTGCGCACGTAGAACATCAACACACGGTCGATCATGCGCACGAGCTCTTCCTTGCTCAGATCGGACACCAGCAGCTCGGCGTGGCGTGGCTTCATGCCGCCGTTGCCACACACGTAGAGGTTCCAGCCCTTTTCGGTGGCAATCACACCGATGTCCTTGCCCTGAGCCTCGGCACATTCACGGGTGCAGCCCGAGACGCCGAACTTGATCTTGTGCGGGGCGCGCAGGCCCTTGTAGCGGTTCTCCAGCTCCACGGCCAGGCCCACGCTGTCACCCACGCCATAGCGGCACCAGGTCGAGCCCACGCAGCTCTTGACCGTGCGCAGCGACTTGCCATAGGCATGGCCAGACTCAAAGCCTGCGGCGATCAGCTCTTCCCAGATCAAGGGCAACTGCTCCACGCGCGCGCCGAACATGTCCACCCGCGCCCCCCCGGTGACCTTGGTGTACAGGCCGTACTTCTTGGCAATCTGGCCCACGGCGATGAGGCCGTCGGGCGTGACCTCGCCACCGGGCATGCGGGGCACGACCGAGTAGCTGCCGTCCTTCTGGATGTTGCCCAGGTAGTAGTCGTTGCTGTCTTGCAGGCTGGCCAGGTCTTTCTTGAGCACAAAATCGTTCCAGACCGACGCCAGGATGTTGGCGGCGGTGGGCTTGCAGATGTCGCAGCCCAGGCCTTGGCCATGCTTGGCCAGCAGTTCGTCAAAGGTGCGGATGCTGCCCACGCGGATCAGGTGATACAGCTCCTGGCGCGAGTAGGCGAAGTGCTCGCAGACGTGGTTGTTGACCGCCATGCCCCGCTTGCTCATCTCGGCCTTCATCACCTGGGTGACGAGGGGCACGCAGCCGCCGCAGGTGGCCCCCGCTTTGGTGCAGGCCTTCAGGTCGGCGATGGTAGTCACGCCTTCGCCCACGGCCGCGCAGATCTGCCCCTTGCTGACGCTGTTGCACGAACAGATCTGTGCCGTGTCGGGCAAGGCGTCCACGCCCAGCCCGGGCTTGGCCTGGCCATCGCTGGACGGCAGGATCAGAAACTCGGGCTTGTCCGGCAAAGCGATGCCGTTGAGGGCCATCTGCAGCAAGGTACCGTATTCATCGGCGTTGCCGACCAGCA
>JAGNPA010000195.1 GCA_017989885.1 Aquabacterium sp. | reverse complement strand
GTGCCACACGCTGAACACAAGGTCGCAGCCTCACTCGCCGCAGCGCTGGCCGTGAACTACCAGTTGGTGACAGACCACACCAACTTCCTGCTGGTGCACGAGCGGGCTGACGCTGACAAGGCGATCGACATGCCGGCACTGCACAAGGTCGCGCACATGGTGCCGGCGGGCTGGGGCGGCATGGGGGTCCTGGCAAGCAGGAGCTCATTGGGTGACACTGGCATCCGGTTTTCGATGATGGATGCGGCCGCCACGGTCACACCGGCTGTGTGGCGGTCGGCCAGTCCTCCAGTGCGGCTGCGCATGTCCAGAGTGCGCCCTGTGGATGCCACGGTTGACCATCGCTCGCAGCGCGAAACGCTGGATCGGAGCGATGAGCGCTACTGGACGGAGTCCGACCACTACACCGGGCTCACGCCACTGGGCGTGTGCGAATGGCTGCGCATCACGCCCGAAGTAGCGTGGCCGACCACCTATGAGGGCCTGCGCCGCATGGGGCTGGGCAACTGGGTGGTGGAGTGGCTGGAGATCGCAGTGGCCCATGAAGGGGCGGGCAGGCACGAAGAAGCGGTCGTCGTGCGGACCTTCCTGCATCTGCTGGCGGAGTCGGAGATGCGGGCGGCGCTGGAGCAGGGCGCGGGGCTGCGCAGCGTGCTGCGCGCATCAGCCCAGCGTCTGCAGGCCCTGTGGCGGGGCGAATCCACGACCGCCGCGCCACGGGTCACCCATGACGCGCTGGGACAGGCGATGGCTGCGGCATTGGCAGACATGAGCACCGGCACGTGGCCGGACAGTGTCCTGTCCCTGGCGTGATCGTCAAAAACTCCCGAACACCGTCCCCAACGTGATGACCAGCACCAGTGCGGGCAGTGGGAACAACATGGTCACGGCCGCGATGTCGGCGTAAGACTGCCGGTGGTTGAGCTTGCAGATGGCCAGCAGGGTGATGATGGCGCCGCAATGCGGCAGCGTGTCCATGCCGCCTGCGGCCATGACGGCCACGCGGTGCAGCAACTCCGGACTGATGGCCGCCGCCTCGGCCATGGCCAGGTAATCGTTGCCGAGGGTTTGCAGGGCGATGCTCAGCCCGCCGGACGACGAGCCGGTGATGCCGGCCAGCACATTCATGGCGATGGCCTCTGAGACCAGGGGGTTGTCCGAGACGCGCAGCACGGCATCGCGGATCAGCCCGAAGCCTGCCAGCGAAGCAATGACCGCGCCATAGCCCACCTCGGAGGCCGTGTTGAAGAGCGGCAGCATGAAGCCGAACACGCCCTGGTTGAGCGTGTGCTTGAGGTCGTGCCAGTGCCCCAGCCGGGTCACGACCAGGGTGGTGCAGGCGACCAGCAAGGCAATGAGCAGCGACCACAGGCCCGTGACGCGGCTGGGTTCCAGCGTCGCGTAGCGCTCGGCCATGAAGGACAAGTCCAGCGCGGGAAACACCAGGTAGGTGAACAGCGCGTTGACACCTACGACCAGCACCAGCGGCAGCAGGGCCAGCGCCAAGGGCACCTCGGCGTGGCGTGCGGCTTCTGCCGCAGCCTGGGCGGGCGATGGGTTCGCCGGGCTGTCTTCACCGTCGTCATGCCGGCCATAGCCTTCGCCAGCGGCGCGGGCTGAGGCAGCGCGGCGCAGCAACCACGCCATGCCGCCCCCCAGCATGACGGCTGCGGCCAGCAGGCCCAGCCCGGGTGCGGCAAAGCCGTTGGTGCCGAAGTAGGGGATGGGGATGGCGTTCTGGATGGCGGGCGAACCTGGCAGCGCCGTCATCGTGAACGTGAAAGCGCCCAGCGCGATGGTGGCGGGCACCAGTCGCTTGGGAATGTCGGCCGCTTCGAAGAGGTTGCGCGCAATGGGGTAGATGGCGAACGCCACCACGAACAGCGACACGCCGCCGTAGGTGAGCAGCGCGCAGGCCAGTACCACCGTCAGCATGGCATGCCGCTCGCCCAGGGTGCGCACGATCCAGCGCGCCAGGGTGCTGGCCGCGCCCGAGTCGGCCATCAGCCGGCCGAACAGCGCCCCCAGCAAGAACAGCGGCAGGTACTGCAGCACGTAGCTCCCGAGGGCGCTCATGAAGGTGTCGGTGTAGAGCGGCAGCAGCCAGCGTGCCTCGCCCGACAGCAGCACGGCCAGGGCGCCCATCAGCGGCGCGAGCAGCAAGACGGTCACCCCCCGATAGGCCAGCCACATGAGCAGGGCCAGAGACACCACCACGGCCAGCACGCTCAACATGGTGCGCTCCCCGCGGGATGGGGGGCGTGGACGAAGGGCGTGTGGCGCTCAGCGCGGTGCCGGTGAGGCTTTCCTGGGGCGAGTTGTTTCATGCCGGGCATTCTCGCCCAGGTCAGGGCTTACCCGGCTGGTGCCCTCAACGCTCTCACCACACTTCCCATTCGCTCCCGGATGTAGCGGTGGCGGGCATTACGGTCGTGGCGATGGTGCCAGACCCCGCCAATGCTGATCTCGACCGGTGGGTTGCTGCACAGTGGGATGCTGGTGAGCCCTTGCATGTCCAGCAGGTGACCAAGCTGCAGATCGGGTTGGATGGTGAGCAGTGGCGACTGGCGCAGCGTGCCCATGATGGACGCCATGCTGGCCAGCGAGGCCACCACGCGCCGGCTCAGGCCGTGTGCGGCGAAGAGTTGGTCGAGCGTGCTGGTGGCGTCGCCCCGGTAGCTGCTGACCACGTGGTCGCAGGCCGCCAGGTCGGCCAGTGTGGGCGAGGGCGGCAGTTGCAGGTGGGCCGGGGCGTAGATGCAGTTGAAGCCGCAGCGCAGCCATTCTGTGCGACGGTGCCAGTTGCGCAGGGGCAGGTCTACAGCGACCACGGCCAGGTCCACCTCGTCATCGTCCAGCGCGGAGGCCAGGTTCTCCACGGCCAGCGGTTGCACGCGGATGCCGATGCCCGGTGCCTCGGTGCGCAGCAAGGCCATGAGTGACGGCAGGATCAGGGCTTCCAGGCCGTCCGGGATGGACAACCGGATCAGGCCTTCGGCATGCGCGGGGTCGAACGTGTCTTCTCGCAGCAGAAAGTCGGCGCCTTCTTGCAACCAGGCGCGCACGCGAGGACCCACGGCCAGGGCCAGGTCGGTGGGCTCCATGCGCTTGCCCGTGCGCACGAACAGCTCGTCGTCAAACAGGGTGCGCAGGCGGGCGAGGGCGTGGCTCATGGCCGGCTGCCCGATGAAGAGGCGCTCGGCCGCACGCCCCACATGGCGCTCGGTCAGCAGGGCGTCAAAAGCCACCAGCAGGTTCAGGTCCAGCTTGCGGAAATCGGCGTAGTTGATATCGACGTCGTGCATGACATTTATCCATTCAATCGATTTCCATAATTTTACTCGTCTCGCCAGAATGAGCTTCATGTACTCCCGTACAGCTCACGAAAGGCAAATCTCATGAAAACCGCTTCTACACTCCGCTCCGCTCTCTTGTCCCTGGCTTTGGTGGCCGGCTTGGCCCAGGCCGGTGCGGCGCAGGCTGCTGATCAGGCTGCCAGCCGCCCGCAGGACCTGACCCGTGCCGAGGTCGTGGCCGACTTCAATCTGTGGCACCGTGCGGGCCTGGACCAGTTCATGAACACCCCGGGCTTCGACTTCAACTCGGCCGAGTACCACCAGGCGCTGGCCGTGTACCAGTCCCTGCGTTCGGGCCCGGCTTATGCCGAAGAGCTGGCCAAAGTCCGCGCAGCGGCCGGGTCGGCACGCTGAGCAAGCCGCGTCCCGTCGGTGGCCGCCAGATAGGTGGTCACCGGCACGTCGTCGATCTGTGACGGGTCCAGGAAACGCTCGGCGTAGACCCGGTAGACGCCCGACGACAGGAACAAGGCAAACAGCGCGGGGTCGATGTGGCCCCGCTGGCTCATCCGGTTCAGGATCTCGATGGCCTCGGACAGCTTCTTGGGCTTCTTGTAAGGGCGGTCCGAGGCGGTCAGGGCCTCGAAGATGTCGGCAATGGCCAGCATCCGGGTTTCCGGGCGCAATTGCTCGTGGTGCAGCCCCTTGGGGTAGCCGGTGCCATCCATCTTCTCGTGGTGGCCCGCGGCGATCTCGGGCACATGGGTGAGGTGGGGCGGGAAGGGCAACTGGCGCAGCATGACCTCGGTCTGCACGATGTGCTGGTTGATCTTGAAGCGCTCTTCTTCGGTCAGCGTGCCATAGCCCACACGCAGGTTGTACAGCTCGCCCTGGTTGTAGAGCAGCTTGGGCTCGGCCATGCGGAAGCCCCAGCGGTCATCCTTGGGCATCTGGTCGTGGACAGGGCGCTCCATGCGGTGCTGCGGCTTGTCGGCCAGCACCGATTCGGTCACGGGCAAGGGCAGGGCCACGTCTTGCGGATGGCGCTGCAATTCGAGCGGCGACAGGCCCAGACGGTCGTCGAGGGTGCGCTGCCAGGTGCGTTGCGCCACCTCCAGCAGACGTTGCTGGTCCTCGGGTGCCATGGCCTCGCTGCCCAGGTTGCAACGGGCCACAAAGGCAAAGTCTTCGTCCAGTTCGGTCAGGGTTCGGGCCAGGTTCTGGCGGCAGGCGGCTTCGTCGCCTCCCTCCAGGATGCCCTGCAGGCAGTGGATTTCGGCGTCGCGCTTGAGCACCTCGAAACGCATGCGCACTTCGTGGATGCGGTTGTAGAGCGCCTCCAGCTTGGTGGCCTTGTCGACCACGTACTCGGGCGTGGTGATCTTGCCGCAGTCGTGCAGCCAGGCGGCCATGCGCAG
>JAGNPA010000194.1 GCA_017989885.1 Aquabacterium sp. | reverse complement strand
TTCGAGCTCGATGGCGTGACCTTCCCGGCCGCCGAGATCGTGCTCGAGTTCATGGACCCGTCCGACGATGGCGAGGAAGGTGGCTCGATGTTCCCGACGGGCAACCTGGTCGATGACCTGGACGTCCCTGGCATCGGCACCTTGAAGGCCACGATGATCACGGCCGGCATCCCCACCGTGTTCGTCAACGCCGCTGACATTGGCTACACCGGCACCGAGCTGCGTGAGCAGATCAACACGGACGCCGCAGCGCTCCAGCGCTTCGAAGCCATCCGCATTGCCGGCGCCATGCGCATGGGCCTGATCAAGACGCCCGAAGAGGCCGCCACCCGCCAGCACACGCCCAAGATCGCCTTCGTGGCGCCGCCCACCGCTTACAAGGCGTCCAGCGGCAAGACCATTGAGGCGTCGGACGTGGACCTGCTGGTGCGCGCCCTGTCCATGGGCAAGCTGCACCACGCCATGATGGGCACCTGCGCGGTCGCCATCGGCACCGCAGCGGCCATCCCCGGCACCCTGGTCAACCAGGCGGCGGGCGGCGGCGCGCGTGAAGCCGTGCGCTTTGGCCATCCCTCGGGCACGCTGCGCGTCGGCGCCCAGGCCAAGCAGGTTGATGGCCAGTGGACGGTGACCAAAGCCATCATGAGCCGCAGCGCCCGCGTGCTCATGGAGGGCTGGGTGCGGGTGCCAGGGGACACCCTCTGAGGCAAACCCCCTCCCACCTTGCACGTGAGCGGCGTACATTTGCTTGCCCCGCTCACGCGCACGAAACCGGGATCGGCGGCAGAATCAACCTTTGTTCCACGCCAGCCACGCCACACACCATGAGCACACTTACCTCTCGCCACCAACGCACCCGCACCCTGGCCCTGACGGCCGGCATGGTTCTGGGCATGGCTGCCAGCGTGCTGGCGCCCCAGATGGCCCACGCGCGCGTCACGACAGCCAGCAAGCAGACCCTGGCCAACAACTACGCGCCCCCGGCTGAAGCCAGCGCCGAGCAGTTGCTGGCGGCTGACCGAGTGCTCACAGGCCGCTACGCCTGCGAGTTCGGCAAGTCCGTCTCGGTGGACCGCAGCGATCGTCACGCCGGCTACTTTGACCTGAAACTGGACCGCCAGGCCTGGGTCATGAAGCCGGTGGTCTCCAGCACCGGTGCCGTGCGCCTGGAAGACATCAAGGGCAACACCTTGCTGATCCAGATCCTGACCAAGTCCATGGTGATGGACCGCAAAGCCGGTCGCCGGTTGGTGGATGGCTGCGTGCACGACGTGCAACGCGCCGCCGAAGCCGACCTGCGCAACTCCCCGCGCCCCTCGCTGTTTGGCCCTGCCAGCAATTGATGGGGTTTTTCAGACGATGAACCTTGCGAAATTGCGTGATTTCACGCCGATTTCGTGACATTCACCGCCGGGGTGGGCGAAAATAGCAGGCTGCACGGAAATGACCTTTCCACGCGAGCGACGCGTTTTCTGCCCCACGGCGGTGATTCTTTTTGGAGGATCCGTACTGCCGGATCCGCGTTCGAACTTCTTGCCCCTCAACACCAGGTGAATACCATGTTGCAAGCCTATCGCGAACACGTTGCCGAGCGCGCCGCCCTCGGTATCCCTCCTCTGGCCCTGTCGGCCCAGCAGACTGCTGAACTGATCGAGCTGATCAAGAACCCGCCCGCCGGCGAAGATGCGTTCCTGCTGGACCTGCTGACCCACCGCGTTCCTCCGGGCGTGGACGATGCAGCCAAGGTCAAGGCCTCCTTCCTGACGGCTGTGGCCGATGGCGACATCAAGGTCGGCCTGATCTCCCGCGCCAAGGCCACCGAGTTGCTCGGCACCATGGTCGGCGGCTACAACGTCAAGCCCCTGATCGACCTGCTGGGCGACGCTGAAGTCGGCACCATCGCCGCTGAAGCGCTCAAGAAGACCCTGCTGATGTTCGACTTCTTCCACGATGTGGCAGAACTGGCCAAGGGCGGCAACGCCAACGCCAAGAACGTCATCCAGTCCTGGGCCGACGCCGAGTGGTTCACCAGCCGTCCTCCGGTTGCCAAGAAGATCACCGTGACCGTGTTCAAGGTGCCTGGCGAAACCAACACCGACGACCTGTCCCCCGCTCCGGACGCCTGGAGCCGCCCTGACATCCCGATGCACTATCTGGCGATGCTCAAGAACACCCGTCCTGACGCGGCCTTCAAGCCCGAAGAAGACGGCAAGCGCGGCCCGATGCAGTTCATCGAAGACCTGAAGAAGAAGGGCAACCTGGTTGCCTACGTGGGCGACGTGGTCGGCACCGGTTCTTCCCGCAAGTCGGCCACCAACAGCGTGATCTGGGCCACGGGCGAAGACATCCCCTTCGTGCCCAACAAGCGCTTTGGCGGCGTGACCCTGGGCGGCAAGATCGCCCCCATCTTCTTCAACACGCAGGAAGACTCCGGCTCGCTGCCCATCGAAGTGGACGTGTCCAACTTCGAAATGGGTGACGTGATCGACATCTACCCGTACGACGGCAAGATCGAGAAGAACGGCGCTGTCGCCGCCAAGTTCGAGCTGAAGTCGCAAGTGCTGCTGGACGAAGTGCAAGCCGGTGGCCGTATCAACCTGATCATCGGCCGCTCGCTGACCGCCAAGGCCCGCGACTTCCTGGGTCAGCCCGCCTCCACCGCCTTCCGTCTGCCCCAGGCTCCGGTTGACAGCGGCAAGGGCTTCACCCTGGCCCAGAAGATGGTTGGCCGCGCCTGCGGTCTGCCTGAAGGCAAGGGCGTGCGCCCCGGCACCTACTGCGAACCCAGAATGACCACCGTCGGTTCGCAAGACACCACCGGCCCGATGACCCGCGACGAGCTGAAGGACCTGGCTTGCCTGGGCTTCTCGGCTGACCTGGTGATGCAGTCCTTCTGCCACACCGCGGCTTATCCGAAGCCCGTGGACGTGAAGATGCACCGCGAGCTGCCCGCCTTCATCTCGAACCGCGGCGGCGTGGCCCTGCGTCCGGGCGACGGCGTGATCCACTCGTGGCTGAACCGCCTGCTGTTGCCCGACACCGTCGGCACCGGTGGCGACTCGCACACCCGCTTCCCGATCGGCATCTCCTTCCCCGCCGGTTCGGGCCTGGTCGCCTTCGGCGCTGCCACCGGCGTGATGCCGCTGGACATGCCTGAGTCGGTGCTGGTGCGCTTCAAGGGCGAGATGCAGCCTGGCGTCACCCTGCGTGACCTGGTGCATGCCATCCCCCTGTACGCCATCAAGGCCGGTCTGCTGACCGTTGCCAAGGCCGGCAAGAAGAACATCTTCTCGGGTCGCGTGCTGGAAATCGAAGGCCTGCCCAACCTGAAGGTCGAGCAAGCGTTCGAGCTGTCCGACGCGTCGGCTGAGCGTTCGGCTGCGGGTTGCACCATCAAGCTGAACAAGGAACCGGTTGCCGAGTACCTGAAGTCGAACATCGTTCTGATGAAGAACATGATCGCCGACGGCTACGCCGATGCCCGCACCCTGGAGCGCCGCATCGCCGCCCAGGAAGCCTGGCTGGCCAACCCGCAATTGCTGGAAGCCGACAAGGACGCCGAGTACGCCGCCGTGATCGAGATCGATCTGGCCGACATCAAGGAGCCGATCGTCTGCTGCCCGAACGACCCGGACGACGCCAAGTTCCTGTCCGAAGTCGCCGGCACCAAGATCGACGAAGCCTTCATCGGTTCGTGCATGACCAACATCGGTCACTTCCGTGCCGCTGGCAAGCTGCTCGAAGGCAAGCGCGACATCCCGGTGCGTCTGTGGGTGGCCCCGCCCACCAAGATGGACGCTTCCGAGCTGACCAAGGAAGGCTTCTACAACACCTTCGGTGCCGCTGGCGCACGCATGGAAATGCCCGGCTGCTCGCTGTGCATGGGCAACCAGGCTCAGATCAAGGAAGGCTCGACCTGTATCTCCACGTCGACCCGTAACTTCCCGAACCGTCTGGGCAAGAACACCAACGTGTTCCTGGGCTCGGCCGAGCTGACCGCCGTCGCCTCCAAGCTGGGCAAGCTGCCGACCCCGGCCGAGTACATGGCCGAGATCGGCGTGGTCTCCAAGGACTCCGACAAGATCTACAAGTACATGAACTTCAACCAGATTGAAGAGTACGTGGAGACTGCCAAGTCCGTGAAGGCCTGAGCCTTGCGTCCCTGACGCAGCGCTGAGCTGACATGAAGCCCGCCGGGGAAACCTGGCGGGCTTTTTTGCGGCCAGATCGGATTCAATGCCGCGTCAAATGCACTTCAAATGCGCGGCGGCCGCAATGGCGATGCACACTGCGGTCATGTTCAAACAAACCGGTCGTTCCGTGGCCGGCATCGGGAGAAGACCATGAAAATCCTGCTCTGCGGTGCCCGAGGCTTTGTCGGCCGTCACCTGCAACGTGCCTTGCAGCGCGCGGGCCATCAGGTCGTCGGCGGTGTGTCGTCGGTGCGGGCGGGGGAGTCAGACCGCATCGCCGTGGACTACACCCACGATGTGCATGTGGCCGATTGGCTGCCGCGCGTGCGTGACATGGACGTGGTGATCAATGCGGTCGGCATCTTGCGCAGTACCGGCAGCCGCCCCATCACGGCGGTGCACACCGACACCCCGAAGGCCTTGTTCGATGCCTGCGCCCAGACGGGCGTCCCCCGGGTCATCCAGATTTCCGCCTTGGGCATTGAGCACAGCGACACACAGTATGCGCAAACCAAACTGGCCGCC
>JAGNPA010000193.1 GCA_017989885.1 Aquabacterium sp. | reverse complement strand
CTTCCAGCCCGGCCTGCAGCTGGTCAACCCCGAGCTGTTCAACCAGCTCACCACCATGCACGGCATCATCATGGTGTTCGGGGCCATCATGCCGGCCTTCGTGGGCCTGGCCAACTGGATGCTGCCGTTGCAGATCGGCGCCTCCGACATGGCGTTCGCGCGCATGAACAACTTCAGCTTCTGGCTGATGATCCCGGCCGCCAGCTTGCTGGTGGGCTCCTTCTTCATGCCTGGCGGTGCCCCCGCCGCAGGCTGGACGCTGTACGCGCCCCTGACCCTGCAGATGGGTCCGTCCATGGATGCGGGCATCTTCGCCATGCACCTGCTGGGCGCCTCGTCCATCATGGGTTCGATCAACATCATTGTGACCATCTTGAACATGCGCGCCCCCGGCATGACGCTGATGAAGATGCCGATGTTTGCCTGGACCTGGCTGATCACGGCCTACCTGCTGATCGCCGTGATGCCGGTGCTGGCCGGCGCCATCACGATGACGCTGACCGACCGCCATTTCGGCACCAGCTTCTTCAACCCGGCCGGTGGCGGTGACCCGGTCATGTACCAGCACATTTTCTGGTTCTTCGGTCACCCCGAGGTCTACATCATGATCTTGCCGGCCTTCGGCATCATCAGCCAGATCGTGCCGGCCTTCGCCCGCAAGCGCCTGTTCGGCTACACGTCCATGGTGTACGCCACCGCCTCCATCGCCATCCTGAGCTTCATCGTGTGGGCGCACCACATGTTCGCCACCGGCATGCCGGTCACGGGTCAGCTCTTCTTCATGTACGCCACCATGCTGATCTCGGTGCCCACGGGCGTGAAGATCTTCAACTGGGTGGCCACCATGTGGCGGGGTTCCATGACTTTCGAGGCCCCGATGCTGTGGTCGGTGGGCTTCATCTTCGTGTTCACCATGGGGGGCTTCACGGGCTTGATCCTGGCCGTCGCGCCCATTGACATCCAGGTGCAGGACACCTACTACGTGGTGGCCCACTTCCACTACGTGCTGGTGGCCGGCTCGCTGTTTGCGCTGTTTGCGGCCTTCTATTACTGGGCGCCCAAGTGGACCGGTGTGATGGTGCCTGAGTGGAAGGGCAAGCTGCACTTCTGGTGGTCGCTGATCGCCTTCAACGTCACCTTCTTCCCCATGCACTTCCTGGGGCTGGCAGGCATGCCGCGTCGCTATGCCGACTACCCCATGCAGTTTGCCGACTTCAACGCGATCGCTTCGGTGGGCTCTTTTGCCTTCGGCTTTGCGCAGGTGTACTTCATCTTCGGCGTGCTGATTCCGGCCATGCGCGGCAAGGGCACCCCGGCCCCGGCCAAGCCCTGGGATGGCGCCGAGGGCCTGGAGTGGGAGATCCCTTCGCCCGCCCCCTTCCACACTTTCGAGACCCCTCCCAAGCTCGACCCGTCGGCCACACGCGTGGTGGGTTGAGGTGGGTGGATGTTGGCTGATGTTGGCTGAAACTCTGACGAGGAGCGTTCCATGAGTGTCACCCCTTCCATCAAACTGGGTCGCCGGCGCAATCTGCGCCTGGCCTTGATCCTGGCCAGCGTGGCAGCCACGTTCTTCATTGGCTTCGTCGCCAAGATCACGTTGCTGTCCCACTGAAACCAGCCACCGTCCCGACCCTTGCCCATGTCCGAATCGCCGCAAACGCCCCCCTCCCGCCCGAGCGGTGCGCGTGCGCGTTTGGGCCTGCAGCAGGCCAATGTGGCCATGGTGGGCAAGCTGGCGGTGATCACGGCGCTGATGTTCGGCTTTGGCTACGCCATGGTGCCGATGTACCGCCACATCTGTGCGGCGCTGGGCATCAATGTCCTCAGCCTGGGTGACCGGCAGATCCCGGGGGCGACCTCGTCGATCCAGCCCAACACCCAGGTCGATCGCAGCCGCACCATCACCATCGAGTTCGATGCCAACGCACGTGGCCCCTGGGACTTCAAGCCGGCGGTGCGCTCGGTGCAGGTCCACCCAGGCGAGCTCATGACCGTGATGTACGAGTTCCGCAACCGGCAGGAACGCCCGATGGCGGCGCAGGCCATCCCCAGTTACGCGCCCAAGCAGGCCACCTCGCACTTCAACAAGATGGAGTGCTTCTGTTTTGCCGAGCACACGCTCAAACCGGGTGAGAGCAAGAGCTGGCCGGTCACCTTCGTGATCGACCCCAAGCTGCCCAAAGACGTGGCCACCATCACGCTGTCCTACACCTTCTTCGAGGTGGGCGGCAAGGTGCCCGCCGCGCCCAAGGGGTCGGTATGAGTGACGATCTGCGCCAGGCTGCACAACGTTCGGGGTCGTTCTGGCAGACGCTCAAGGCCGTGGCGTGGTCGTTTTTCGGGGTGCGCAAGTCCAGTGACTATGCGCAGGATGTGGCCCGGATCAATCCGGTGCATGTCATCGTCGCCGGGGTGATTGCCGCCCTGGTGTTCGTTTTGGGGTTGGTGTGGCTGGTGCGATGGATCATCGCCAGCGGCATTGCCCAGTGAGTGTCAGCCGAGGAGCACAACATGTCGACAGCGGTTCCCAAAGGACAGGCCCCCTACTACTTCGTCCCCGGGCCCTCCCGGCATCCGGTGATGGCGGCCATTGGCCTGTTTTTTGTCATCCTCGGGGCTGGGCAGTGGGTCAATGGCGCAGAGTGGGGCGCTTACTCTCTGGCCTTTGGCCTGCTGTGGTGGGCCGTGGTGCTCAAGCAGTGGTTCGGCGATGCCATCCGCGAGAGTGAGAGCGGCCTCTACAGCCAGCGCATCGACGTGTCCTATCGCTGGGCCATGGCCTGGTTCATCTTCTCCGAGGTGATGTTCTTTGCCGCCTTCTTTGGCGCGCTGTACTGGGCCCGCATGCACGCACTGCCCAATCTGGGCAGCATCGACAACGCCCTGCTGTGGCCCGACTTCAAGGCCATCTGGCCCTCCACGGCTCCGGGGTTCACCGGCTCGCCAGCCGGCACGGTCGAGGCCTTCCGCACCATGGGCCCCTGGCCGCTGCCCACCATCAACACCGCCTTGCTGCTGACCTCGGGCGTCACCCTCACCATCGCGCACCACGCCTTGTTGGCGAACCAGCGCGCCAAAACCGTGGGCTTCATGTGGCTCACCGTCTTCCTGGGCGCCTTGTTTCTGTGCCTGCAGGGCTATGAGTACTACGAGGCCTACACCCACCTCAACCTCAAGCTGTCCTCGGGCATCTACGGCTCCACCTTCTTCATGCTCACCGGCTTCCACGGTCTGCATGTGTTCGTCGGCACGCTGATGCTGCTGTTCATCACCTTGCGCCTGCAGCGCGGCCATTTCACGCCCGAGCGCCACTTCGGATTCGAAGGTGCAGCCTGGTACTGGCACTTTGTGGACGTGGTCTGGCTGGGCCTGTACGTGGTCGTCTACTGGACCTGAGGTGGGCACCGGGCCCGCCGGGCTCACCCGCTGACGGGGAGCCCGGTCGGTTGAATCCAGCCCAGTTGATACGCGATCCAGATGAAGATGAACAAGGCCACCGACAGCCCCACCCGCCAGGCCAGGGCCCGCATCATGCGGCGCGGGGCCGGTTCGCCGGACTGCCGGTCACGCAACATGGCACGACCGGCCAGGGCCAGGGCGGCGACGATGGCCAGCAAGGCCAGAGCAAGGATCAGTTTCATGCGACCCGATTATGGGCAGTCCCACGGGGCGGGCACAGCGAAATGACCCCAGGTACCGCCCGAGTCATCGCGTGCGTGGCTGGTCTGGCCACGGTGTTGGCCACCGCGGCGCTGGGCCAGTGGCAGTTGCGGCGCGCCGACGAGAAGCAGCAGGCGCAGACCCTGCTCCAGACCCGCCAGCAGTTGCCCGCATGGCAGTCGGCCGACTGGCCCTGCGATGGCCGCTCAGCCGAGGCCCTGCCGGTGCAGCGCACCGCCCAACTCACCGGGACCTGGCTGACCGAGCGCACCGTCTGGCTCGACAACCGCACGCAGCAAGGCCGGACCGGCTTCGAGGTGATCACCCCCTTGCGCCTGCATGCGCCGGGCAGCGCGTGTGACGGGCGCCTGCTGCTGGTGCAGCGCGGCTGGGTGCCGCGTGACATGCGTGATCGCCAGCGTGTGCCCGATCTGCCCACCGCCACCGGGCGGGTGACGGTGCCGGGCAGGGTGGTGGCCTCGGTCTCACGCGTTTACCAATTGGGCACCGAGCCGTCGCCCGTCGCGGCGCCCACCGCTGCACCGGCCCAGCCCCTCATCCGCCAGAACGTCGATGCCGCATTCTGGCAAACCTGGCTGGGGCAATCCCCGCTTCCCGGCGCCGTGCTTCAGGTGCAAGCTGAGGCTCAGAGTCCGGACACCGTCTTGCAACGCGAGTGGGCGGCGCCTGACCTGGGCCGCGACAAGCACTTGGGCTACGCCGCGCAGTGGTTTGCCTTGTCGGCCGTGGCCGCCGCGCTGACCCTGTGGTTCCAGTTCATCCGTCCCCAACGCCTTGCCAGACGTCTGGCCAGAAACGCCCACCATGCCACCTCCTGACGCAGCCTCTTCCAATCCCCTGCTGCAACTCAGCGTTCACAGCCTGCCCAGCGCAGGCGCGGCCTCCCCCCAGCGCACGCGCATGGGTCGGCTCAAGATGCTGCTGATCTGGGCCGTGTGTGCCGCACCCGTCGTGGCGTCGTACCTGAGCTACTACGTCGTCAAGCCTCAGGGGCGCATCAACCACGGCACCCTCATCACCCCGCCCAAGCCCATGGCTG
>JAGNPA010000012.1 GCA_017989885.1 Aquabacterium sp. | reverse complement strand
CGGATCGGTTATCGTGCGAGGCATGCAACGTTCCACCGCTCGCTTCCTCAAGTGGGGGCTGCCGCTGTGTGTCGCGGCCCTGTTGGTCGGGTGCGCCAGTGGCCCCGGACCCCGCACGGCTTCTCCATCACAGCGTGATGGCGCGCCATCCCAGGCCCCTGCCGACCTCGCGGCGCTGCCCGATCCGGTGCCGCGCATCGAGCCCATCCGCAAGGGTGGCCCGAACAAGCCTTATGCGGTGCTCGGCCAGTCGTACGAGCCGATCGCCGAAGACGTGCCCTGGCGCGAGCAAGGCGTGGCTTCCTGGTATGGCACCAAGTTTCACGGGCGACGCACCGCCAGTGGCGAGCTGTTCAGCATGTATGGCCTGACGGCCGCGCACCGGACCTTGCCCATCCCCAGTTATGCGCGGGTGCGCCATGTGAAGACCGGCAAGTCCGTGATCGTGCGCATCAATGACCGTGGGCCTTTCCATGGCGGTCGGGTGATCGACCTGAGCTACGCCGCGGCCGTCAAGCTGGGCATGGCTTCGGCCGGCAACGCCCAGGTCGAGGTGACGCGCCTGACCTTCGATGACATTCGCCGTGGGGTGTGGGACACCGATGCCACGCCAGGCGGGGAGGACACAGCCGAGTTGGACCGGGGTGCCGCAGCCACCCCTGAGCGCTTGGCGGCCGCGCCTGCGCCCACCCCACTGCCGCCATCGCGGGCCTACACCCCGGCCCAACGGGGCTTTTATGTGCAACTGGCCGCCATGCGTCAGCGCGAGGGCGTCGATCGCCTGCAGCGGCGTGTGTCGGACGAGCTGGCGGGGTTGATGCCGATGCTGGCGGTGTTCCACGAGGCGTCGCTGTACAAGCTGAAGGTGGGGCCGTACGCCACCCGCCAGGACGCGGCGCAGGCCGCCGACCAGGCGCGTGAGGCGCTCCAGCTCAACCCGATGGTGGTGGAGCGCCGCTGAGCCTGCATGCCGTATCTGGCTTTGTTGTTCAACGCCCTCGTCTGGGGGCTGTCGTGGTGGCCTTTGCGCCAGCTACAGGCCCAGGGGTTGCACCCCTTGTGGGCCACACTGCTGTTCTTCCTGCTGGGCGGCTTGCTGATCGGTGTGTCACGGCCGCTGGCCTGGGCCACGGTGTGGCGCACGCCAGCCCTGTGGGTGCTGGCGCTGGCTTCGGGGGCGACCAATGCCGCGTTCAACTGGGGCGTGAGCACTGGCGAGGTGGTGCGCGTGGTGCTGCTGTTCTATCTCATGCCGCTGTGGGCCGTGGGACTGGCCTGGTGGTTGCTGGGCGAGCGCATCACCCGCATGGCCGTGGTGCGCGTCAGCCTGGCCCTGTGTGGCGCCCTGCTGGTGCTGCGGCCGGCCGAGGGCGGCTGGCCGGCTTTCAGTGGCTTGGCGGACTGGCTGGGGCTGCTGGGCGGCATGGGCTTTGCCATCACCAACGTGATGTTGCGGCGTCAGTCCGGGCAGCCCGCGTCGGCACGCGCCTTGGCGATGTTCCTGGGGGGCATCACCTTGCCGGCGGCCCTGGGGGCGGTGCTGGCGTCGCAAGCCCTGATCCCGCACTGGCCGCCGCTGCAGGTGGCCTGGCTGCTGCCCGCCCTGGCGCTAGGGACGCTGTTCTTCGTCGGCAACATGGCGCTGCAATATGGCGCGTCTCGCCTGCCGGTGCACATCACCTCGGTGGTCATGCTCACCGAGGTCTTGTTCGCGGCCAGTTCGGCCGTCTGGCTGGGCGGCGAGGTGCTGCGCCCGTCCATCCTGGCCGGTGGGGCCTTGATCATGGCGGCGGCCTTGATGGCCTCCCGTGACCAGGCCTGATGGCCTGATGCTGCGGTGAGGCGCGCGGTTCAGCCGCGCAGTTGTCGGCTGTGCGCGTGGACCGTGTCCACCAGCACCTTCACATTGTCCGGCGGCGTGAACTGGCTGATGCCGTGGCCCAGGTTGAAGATATGGCCGGACGTGGCCGACGGCTTGCCGAAACTGTCCAGGGTCTTGATGACCTCGGCCTGCACCTGCTCGGGCTGCGCGAACAGCACGTTCGGGTCCAGGTTGCCTTGCAGAGCCACGCGGTCACCGACGCGGGCGCGGGCCTTGCCCAGGTTCATCGTCCAGTCCAGGCCGACCACGTCGCAGCCGCTGTCGGCGATCTCGTCCAGCCAGATGCCGCCGCCCTTGGTGAACACAATGTGCGGGATGCGGAAGCCGTTGTGCTCTTTCTTCAGCTGCGACAGCACGCGCTTCGTGTACGCCAGGCTGAACTCCTGGAAGGCCCCATCGGCCAGCACACCGCCCCACGAATCAAAAATCATCGCGGCCTGCGCGCCCGCTTCGATCTGCGTGTTCAGGTACAGCGCCACGGCATCGGCGTTCACGCTCAGGATGCGGTGCATCAGGTCGGGGCGCTGGTACATCAGCGTCTTGACGGCGCGGTAGTCGTCCGAGCCGCCGCCTTCGACCATGTAGCAGGCCAGCGTCCAGGGGCTGCCCGAAAAACCGATCAGGGGCACCTTGCCCACGCCGTTCTCATCGGCCAGCGCCTTGCGGATGGTGCCCACCGCGTCGAACACATAGCGCAGTTTGTCCATGTCGGGCACGGCCAGCTCGGCCACGGCGGCCTCGTCGCGCACGACCTTGGCAAACTTCGGGCCTTCACCGGCCGCAAAGCTCAGACCCAGGCCCATGGCATCGGGCACGGTCAGGATGTCGCTGAAGAGGATGGCGGCGTCGAGGTCATAGCGGCGCAGCGGCTGCAGCGTCACCTCGCAGGCCAGCTCCGGGTTCGTGGCCAGGCCCATGAAGCTGCCGGCCACATCGCGCGTGGCGCGGTACTCGGGCAGGTAGCGGCCGGCCTGGCGCATCAGCCACACGGGCGTGCAGTCTGTGGGCAGGCGCAGGCAGGCCCGCAGGAAGCGGTCGTTGGCCAGGGGCGGAAGCGAAATCGCAGAGGTGTGGGCAGCAGTCATCCCGGGATTGTAGGCAGTCCGCGTGCGGCGGCGCTCGCCGGCTCATTCCGGTGGGCTTTTCCCACCGGCAGCCGCACTCCCCGCGTCCTCAGCCGCCCGCCTTACAGGCGACCCAGCTCGGCGTACAGCGGCCGCGCATCCATGCCAGGACGCGGGTCCTCGCCGTAGCTCATCCAGAGGTTTTCCGACAGCAGCTTCTGGCGCTTGTAGCCGCGCGGCACCGTCTCCAGGGGGTCCCCATGTGTCACGGCCGTGGCCAGCGCGTCATAGCGTTGGCCTTGATGTGCCATCACCCAGTCGATCAGGGCCTGGAAGATGGCCGGGTCATCGTCGGCGATCAGCACGTTGTAGAGCGTCAGGTAGTTCAGGGCGCCGCCAATCGGCGGCAGCTTGAAGCCGCCCACCATGCCGACATACAGGTTGTAGAGCGGGCGCAGCGCCTGGATCACCGGTTTGAAGCCCATGACCCGCGTCTGCTTGTAGGCCTTCTGATCCCACCCGGCCAGCATGCCGATCAGCGTGTCGCCGCGCCAGGCCAGCGCATAGTCCGTGATGCGCAGTCCCGTGTAATACGGGTCGCCCGCCATCAACTTCTGAAAGTCGTAGACCGGGTAGCCATGGCGACGCGGGGCCTCTCGGTCCTGGAACGCCTGCATCTGCGGCACATCGGCAGCGGTGGCGGCACGGATGGTCACGCCTGCGGGAATGCGCGGCGTCTGCTTGCGCACAAAAATGAAGCTGGTTTCAATCGTGTGCGTCACCCAAAAGCGGAACAGGATGCCATCGGCCATGTTGGCAGCGGCCTCCATCGGGGCCGCGTTGCCCTTGATGATGACGCCCTGCAGCAGGTCCTCGGTGCTGCGGTGCCGCTTTTGCTCGGTGAACAGCTGGGCCGCAATGCCGCGGCGCCGGTAAAAGGGGTCCACCCGCGTGTCACCCGAGTAGTACACCCGCCTGGGTTGACCGTTGATGTACAGCGTGCGGCCCGAAATCATGGTCAGGCCGGCCAGCACGTCCGGGCGCTCCGAATCCTCGGCCACGGCCAGCACATGCGTGTCGCCGATCACCTGAGCCCCCACGAAGAAATCCGGCTGGCGCTGAAAGCACAACACGGCCGGTCCCGGCATCGTGATCTTGCTGACCAGGTCCTGGATGCGGGGGTTGTCAGACGGGTTGCCGAGACGGATGGAGATGGTCATGGGATGAATGTGGACAGCAAAAGGGGCAGGGCTCAGACCACGTCCAGAGCCTGTCTCAAGGGGGCGGGCGCCGCGCCGGACCAGTGCCGCAGCGGCTCGATCTTGATGTTGCCTTCGATCATCCCGCGCTCGCGGCACTGCGCCAGGTAGAGGTCGCGCATGCGCGGCAGGGCCACGCAGGCGGCAGGCTGCAACTGCCCCAGATCGCGGGCCAGCTTGTAATGGAAATGCCCCTGCAGCGCCTTCTCCACCTGGTCGGCCAGGTCGCGTTGCAAGGCGCCACGGGGCGCATCGGCCGCGCACTCGACCAGCAAGGCGTAGCCGGGGGTGCGGCCCCGCGCCTCGTCCAGAGCCAGCAAGGTCACCGGCAGTGCACCTTGCAGTTGCAGGCCATCGAGCACCGCCTGGGCCGTGGTGGCGCTGGTCTTCTCGCCCACCAGATCGACCCCGTCATTGCGGCCCAAGAACGTGAAGCAGGGCACCTGTCCCAATGGCGCATCCACGCGCAGCACATCGCTCATCTGGTAGCGCGCCAGGCCGCTGCCCGTGGTCAGCAGCGGAATCACGTCCTGACCCTCGCGCAGCGCCCAGGGCGGCAACACGCGCCCATCGTGGGCGTCGATGAACTCGTAGACATGGCTCATGTAGGCCAGCGGGTAGCGCCCCTGAAACGGGAAGGTCACCACCCCTTCTGTCGCCCACAGTCCCTTGCCCTGAAAGCCTGCCTGAGGCAGCAGCGTCTGCAGTTGACGGGCCCAGGGCGCCGCCGCGGCGGTGTCCCAGGCGCTGACCACATTCAGTCGGGGCCACAGTTGCTGAAAGAATGCCGGATCCATCTGGCCGTCCCAGCCGCGCAGCATGCGCGCGGCGCGCGGCGAGGTCGGGCAGGGCTGGCCGGCCATGCGGGCGGTGCGTGCGCCCCAGTCACCGCGTGACAAGGCGGTCGCCAGTTCCTCACGCCAGGACGCCATCTGCTCCAGCAGGCCCAGGCCGAAGGTGGGGCTCCACACCGAGATGAAACCCAGTGAGGAGTCGGATGCCAGCCAGGCGATGGTGGCAAACAGCGAGTCTTCCGACGTCTCGGCCAGCGCGATCTCCTGCGGCGCCGCCTGCGTCAGGTAGGCCAGCAGGCGCTTGCCCCACGACAGCAGTTGCATGTCGTCATTGAGATCACCCGTGGTCTGGGCGCGCATCTCGGTGGGCACCCACGACAGTGACCAGTAATGCGTGCCGCTGCTTTGCTTGGGGAACTGCCGGTACAGGTCGCTCACCCAGGCGCTGATGACCTCATCGAACTCTTCCAGAAACAGCTTGGTGTAAGGCACCCACTTGACCGCCGACGTGGAACCACTGGTGGGCTGATAGCGCATCACCGGCGAGTCGATCAACAAGGGTTGCTGCAGTTCGCGCTGACGGGTGATCACCTCTGCATGGTCGGCATAGTTGCTCACCGGCAGCTCGCTCGCGAAGGTTTCCCATGACCAGTCGGCGCGGATGCCGCGACGCTGCCCTTCCGGGGAGCGCGCCGCGGCGGCCAGCCAGCGTGCGAGGCGGGCGCGCTGCACGCCCTCCAGATCATTCAGATGGCGTTCGAAACGACGCCTCCCAGGTGCGACCAGTGCGCGAAGCAGTTGGTGCCCGAAACTGGTCCCGATCCCCATGCTCAGGACGCCCGCTGGCGATCCAGCGTGTCGTGCATCACATCGGTGTCGGGCCAGGGGGAGGCACCGGTGCGCTGCGTCGGGGTCAGGTCGAGGCCGGCCGGACGGTGCGTTTTCAGCAGGTGCTTGCGCACCCACTTCAGCGGCATGTCGATGCAAGAGCGCAGCACGCTCTCGTAGTCCAGCGAGCCCACGCACGGCACCTCGGTGCCGCGGCGCCACTCCGGATTGATCTTCTCGAAGAACGCGATGTGCGGGTTGGCCGCCTTCAGCTCGGGCGTGATCTCGGCCACGTCGCCCTTGAGGCACACATACTCGTTGCCGAAATCCAGCAGCATGCGCTTGCGGTCAAAGGCCTCCGGGAACAGCGCCTCGCAATAGGCCTCGGTGACGCGACGGTAACGCTCGTCACCACCGTTCACATTGGGGTAGTAGTTGTAGAAATTGTTGGTCAAGAGCAGATAGGTCTTGTAGCCCTTGGAGATCAGGAACCAGTAGAACGGTGTGAGCGGATGCTTGAACCGCTCGATCAGGACACGGCGCTGAAAGGTCGTGGCCAGGGCGTTGTTGCCCCAGTAAGCGGGTTCGATGATGGTGTCGCCGCTGAAAATGCCGCGGATCCGGCGCCCGTCCACCGTCAGGTCAAAGGTGGTCAGTGTCGAAAAACCAACAACCTGATCGTCCGACTTTCGCGTCAGGAGGATCACGCCCGACTTCTTGCTCAGGTCGTGCAGGAACACGTCCAGCGAGGTGTTCTCGTAGAACGAGGCATACAGGTCGTACATCTGCTTGATGTGCGTGACCGTGACGCCCTGGATCGGGCGGTAGAAGGTACTGACGCTTTCTTTGCGGGTTGTCGAGGTCATGCTGGAGACTCCACCTGAGTGCTGACATCGAGGGCACCAGGGGAGGCCATCGACAAGGTTGTACTCAGCATGACGGCCCGCACTCACAGCAGCCATCGGGCTTGCCCCAGGGATTCCCTCGGATGGGGGGGCTGAATGGATTGGCCGCATTCGAGGGGATCACGGCAGCAAATCGGGCGGGACGCTTGGATCCGTCCGGGTTACTGCGTATAATCTTTAGGTTTTGCCGACATCGGGTCGGTGTGTTTGTGCCAGGTCGGCGCCAAAAGCGCCCTACCACCAGCCATAGAGCGAGTGACATGTCCACGCCTCAAAGTTCCAGGCCAAGAGGCGGCGAGAAAGCGGTACACGATGCCGACTTCGATGTGTCCGACTGGTCCAAAGACATCGATCCACCCGTTGAGCCGCTGACGCGAGAAGAGGCGCAAGCCCTGATCGCCAGGCACCCGTCGATGTCTGTGTGGCAGGTTCTGGCCGCGCAAACGCTGTTCGGTGTGCTGGTCGCGCTCCTCTGGGGTGGTCTGTCGCGTGATGTGTCCGCCTTCTGGTCCTCGCTGTATGCGACGGCCGTGGTCGTGGTGCCCGGTCTGCTGATGGCGCGCGGGGTGTTCGGACGCAATGCGCGGCGCGGGGTGGGGCGCCTTCTGGTTTGGGAGGTGCTCAAGCTGGGTCTGATCTGCGCCCTGCTGGCCATGGCGCCGCAAGTGGTTCAGCCGCTGAACTGGGTGGCGCTGCTGGTGACCCTGGTGCTGGTTTTGAAAGTTGTTGGGGTGGTGCTGCTTGTCGGGCAGCGCCGCTGTGAAAAATCTTGATTACGAGAGTTGCTGATGTCTGCTGACGCTGTCGCCGCTACGGCTGAACAAGCGGCCCACCACGGGCCAACCGCTCCGGAATACATCGGGCACCACCTGCGCCACCTGCAGAACCATGCTCAAGAGCAGTCCATCGTCGACTGGTCTTACATCAACCTCGACTCCATCTTCTGGGCCACGGCCCTGGGGCTGTTGGCGATCTTCGTGCTGTGGAAAGCGGCCAGCCGCGCCACCTCCGGCGTGCCGGGGCGCTTCCAGGCGGCGGTTGAAATGCTGGTCGAGCTGGTCGACACGCAGGCCAAGGGCATCATTCCCAACGCCACCTCCCGCAAGGCCGTGGCCCCTGTGGCCCTGACGGTGTTCGTGTGGATCTTCTTCATGAACGCGATGGATTTGCTGCCCGTCGACCTGCTCCCGCGCCTGTGGGAGGAGTACTACAAGGTGGCCGGTCACGATCCGCACCACGCTTACATGCGTGTGGTGCCCACCGCCGACCTGTCCATCACCCTGGGCATGTCGATCTCCGTCCTGCTGATCTGCCTGTACTACAACATGAAGATCAAGGGCGTGGGCGGCTTCATCAAGGAACTGTTCACGGCGCCTTTCCATGCTCACGGCGTGGTGGGAACGATCGCCCTGGCCTTGCCCAACTTCTTCCTGAACCTGGTTGAGTTTGGCGCCAAGACGATCTCTCACGGCATGCGGCTGTGGGGCAACATGTACGCAGGTGAATTGGTGTTCATGCTGATCGCCTTGCTGGGTGGCGCTGTGGGCGCTGCCCTGACCATGGGTGGCGCTGGTCTGTGGATCCTCCACATTCTGGCAGGCTCTGCCTGGGCCATCTTCCACATCCTGATCATTGCCCTCCAGGCCTTCATCTTCATGATGCTGACCCTGGTGTACATCGGTCAGGCACATCAAGGCCACTGATTTCGATCGGTGTGACCTGAACGAGTCTTTCTTTTCCCTTTCCCTTTCTTAACTTACCTTTCTTTTAGGAGCAATCATGGAACTGGTGTTGGCTAACGTCGCTATCGCTTGTGGTCTGATCATCGCACTGGGCGCAGTCGGTGCTTGTATCGGTATCGCCCTGATGGGCGGCAAGTATTTCGAAGCAACCGCTCGTCAGCCTGAGCTGATGAACGAACTGCAAACCAAGATGTTCCTGTTGGCTGGTCTGATCGACGCCGCCTTCCTGATCGGCGTGGGTATCGCCATGCTGTTCGCTTTCGCGAACCCGTTCATCGCCCCCCTGGCCAAGTAATCGGTCCCTTCTCGACTGAACATTTCAATTAACCGAGAAAGGTCCGAGCCGTGAATCTGAACGCAACATTGTTCGCGCAGATCGTGGTGTTCGGGATCCTGTGGTGGTTCACGATGAAATTCGTGTGGCCCCCGATCACGAAGGCACTCGACGAGCGCGCAACCAAGATCGCGGACGGTCTGGCTGCGGCTGACAAGGCAAAGCTGGAACTGGCAAACGCTAACAAAAGCGTCCAGGAACAGCTCAGCCAGTCCCGCGACGAAATCGCTCAACGCATTGCTGACGCTGAAAAGCGCGCAGCCACCATCGTCGAAGACGCCAAAAAGCGCGCTGTCGACGAAGGTGCCAAGATCGTTGCTGATGCCAAGGCAGAAGCCGATCAACTGGCGAACCAAGCCCGTGAAACCTTGCGTGAGCAAGTCGCTGGTCTGGCCGTCAAGGGTGCCGAGCAGATTCTGCGTCGCGAGGTCTCAGCCGAGGTCCATGCCGACCTGCTGAGCCGCCTGAAGTCGGAGCTGTGATCATGGCCGAGCTTGCCACCATCGCCCGTCCCTACGCCGAAGCCTTGTTCAAGGCCACCTCCGAGGCTGAGCAATCAGTTTTGGTCGAGCAAGTGGGCGCGCTGGCTCAGATCGCTAGCGATCCTGAACTGCGTACCTTTGCTGACAACCCCCGTGTCACCGTGGAACAGATCTACGGCGTCATCACGGGGGCGGCCAAGGTGGCTTTGGCTCCGGCTGTGGCCAACTTCCTGCGTACCGTGCTGGACAACGGTCGTCTGGCGGCTTTGCCGCTGATGGCCGAGATGTTCCAGACCCTCGTGCATGCCCGCCAGGGTGTGGCCGAAGCCCGCGTTTACAGCGCCTACCCGATCTCCGACGCCCAAGTGGCCGAGATCATCGGGCCGCTGGAAAAGCGTTTTGGTCGCAAGCTGGAAGCCAAAGTTGAGGTCGACGCCGGCCTCATCGGCGGTGTGCGCGTGGTGGTCGGCGACGAGGTCCTCGACACCTCTGTCAAAGCCCGTCTCGAACGCATGAAGTCGGCTCTTCTGGCCTGATCCAGAGTCCCGGCCTCCATCCGAATAGTCGCTCAACCCTCTACCGGTGGTATTGCGCCACCGGTTGTTGTCAACGAGGTTCGCCTTCGCGCAGCCCTTGACCAGCCTGGGAGCAAAGCAATGCAACTGAATCCCGCAGAAATTTCCGAACTGATCAAGAGCCGCATCGAAGGTCTCGGCGCGGCTGCCGACATTCGCAACCAAGGTACCGTCATCTCTGTGTCCGACGGTATCGTCCGCGTGCACGGCTTGTCCGATGCCATGCAAGGCGAAATGTTGGAGTTCCCCGCGGATGCCTCCGGCGTCCCCACCTACGGCCTGGCCCTGAACCTCGAGCGCGACTCCGTCGGCGCCGTGATTCTGGGTGCCTACGAGCACATCTCTGAAGGCGACGTCGTCAAGACGACCGGTCGCATTCTGGAAGTGCCCGTCGGCCCTGAGCTGATTGGTCGCGTGGTGAACTCTCTGGGTCAGCCCATCGACGGCAAGGGCCCGATCAACGCCAAGATGACTTCTCCCATCGAGAAGATCGCTCCTGGTGTGATCGCGCGTCAATCCGTGGATCAACCCCTGCAGACCGGCATCAAGTCCATCGACTCGATGGTGCCCGTCGGCCGTGGTCAGCGCGAGCTGATCATTGGTGACCGCCAGACTGGCAAGACCGCTGTCGCCATCGACGCGATCATCAACCAGAAGGGCCAAGGCGTCACCTGTATCTACGTCGCCATCGGTCAGAAGGCTTCGTCGATCAAGAACGTCGTGCGCTCGCTGGAACAAGCTGGCGCCATGGAATACACCATCGTCGTCGCCGCTTCGGCCTCTGACTCGGCTGCCATGCAGTTCGTGTCGGCCTACTCCGGTTGCGCCATGGGCGAGTACTTCCGCGACCGCGGTCAAGACGCCCTGATCGTGTATGACGACCTGTCCAAGCAAGCCGTTGCCTACCGTCAAGTCTCGCTGCTGCTGCGTCGTCCGCCCGGCCGCGAAGCTTTCCCTGGCGACGTGTTCTATCTCCACAGCCGCCTGCTGGAGCGTGCTGCCCGCGTGAGCGCCGACTACGTCGAAGCGTTCACCAACGGCGAAGTGAAGGGCAAGACCGGTTCCTTGACCGCCCTGCCCATCATCGAAACCCAGGCGGGTGACGTGTCCGCTTTCGTTCCGACCAACGTGATCTCGATCACCGACGGTCAGATCTTCCTGGAAACCAACCTGTTCAACGCCGGTATCCGTCCCGCCATCAACGCCGGTATCTCGGTGTCGCGCGTGGGTGGTGCTGCTCAGACCAAGGTCATCAAGAGCCTGTCCGGCGGTATCCGTACCGACCTGGCTCAGTACCGTGAACTGGCTGCGTTCGCGCAGTTCGCTTCCGATCTGGATGCTGCCACCCGCAAGCAGCTGGACCGTGGTGCCCGCGTGACCGAGCTGCTGAAGCAGGCTCAGTACCAACCTCTGTCGATCTCCCTGATGGGCGCAACGCTGTTTGCCGTCAACAAGGGTTACATGGACGACATCGAAGTCAAGCGAGTGCTGCCTTTTGAAGCTGGTCTGCACCAGTTCCTCAAGACCAGCCACGCTGCTTTGCTGGCCAAGATCGAAGAGAAGAAGGCCCTGGACAAGGACGCTGAAGCCGAACTGCAATCGGCCATCGTCGCGTTCAAGAAGACCTTCGCCTAAAGGAGCGCACCATGGCCGTAGGCAAGGAAATTCGCAACAAGATCAAGAGCGTCGAGAACACCAAGAAGATCACCAAGGCCATGGAAATGGTCGCGGCTTCGAAGATGCGCAAGGCGCAAGATCGCATGCTTGCGGCTCGCCCCTACGCTGAAAAGGTGCGCAACATCACGGCGAACTTGGCCAAGGCCAACCCCGAGTACGTCCACCCCTTCATGCTGCCCTCGGCGGGCGGCAAGAAGGTGGGCTTCATCGTGGTGAGCACGGACAAGGGTCTGTGCGGTGGCCTGAACACGAACGTGCTGCGTGCCGTGACCAACCAGCTCCGTGAGCTGGACGGTCAGGGTGTCAAGGCCGACGTGGTTGCCATCGGCAACAAGGCCACGGGCTTTTTCAATCGCATTCGCGCCAATGTCGTCGCCAACGTCGTCGGCATGGGTGACACCCCGCATCTGGAAAAGCTCATTGGCCCGGTCAAGGTTCTGCTCGACGCTTACACCGCTGGTGAACTCAGCGCGGTCTACCTGTGCTACACCCGCTTCATCAACACGATGAAGCAGGAGCCTCAGGTGCAGCAATTGCTGCCGCTGTCCGCAGACGAGTTCGCAGGCGAGACGACTCATTCATGGGAATACATCTATGAGCCGGACGCCAAGCTGGTGATCGACGAGCTGATGACCCGTTATGTTGAGGCGCTGGTTTACCAGGCTGTGGCAGAGAACATGGCTTCGGAGCAGTCGGCGCGCATGGTGGCCATGAAGGCCGCCACCGACAACGCTGGCAATGTGATCAAGGAACTGAAGCTGGTCTACAACAAGACCCGCCAAGCAGCGATCACCACCGAGCTGTCCGAGATCGTTGCCGGTGCGGCTGCGGTCTGATCCGAAGATTTTGAATTGATTGAAGGAACGAAAAATGGCTGACACGCAAACAGTGGGCAAGATCGTTCAGTGCATTGGCGCGGTGGTGGACGTGGAGTTCCCGCGTAGCCAGATGCCCAAGGTGTACGACGCCCTGAAGATGGACGGCTCCGCGCTGACCCTCGAAGTGCAACAGCAGCTGGGTGACGGCATTGTCCGTACCATCGCGCTGGGTTCGTCCGACGGCCTGCGCCGCGGCATGCAGGTGTTCAACACCCACGCTCAGATCACCGTGCCCGTGGGCCAGGCGACCCTGGGCCGCATCATGGACGTGCTGGGTAACCCCATCGACGAACGTGGCCCTGTGGACCAGGCGAACACCGCCCCGATCCACCGCAAGGCACCGGCTTACGACGAACTGTCGCCCTCGACCGAGCTGCTGGAAACCGGCATCAAGGTGATCGACCTGATCTCCCCGTTCGCCAAGGGCGGCAAGGTGGGTCTGTTCGGTGGCGCCGGTGTGGGCAAGACCGTGAACATGATGGAACTCATCAACAACATCGCGAAGGGCCACGGCGGTCTGTCGGTGTTCGCTGGTGTGGGCGAGCGTACCCGTGAAGGGAACGACTTCTATCACGAAATGTCGGACGCAGGCGTGGTCCGTCAGGACAACCTGTCCGAGTCGAAGGTCGCGATGGTCTACGGTCAGATGAACGAGCCGCCGGGAAACCGTCTGCGCGTCGCCCTGACCGGTCTGACGATGGCCGAAGCCTTCCGTGACGAAGGCAAGGACGTGCTGTTCTTCGTGGACAACATCTACCGCTACACCCTGGCCGGCACCGAAGTGTCCGCGCTGCTGGGTCGTATGCCTTCGGCTGTGGGCTATCAGCCGACGCTGGCCGAAGAAATGGGCCGTCTGCAAGAGCGCATCACCTCGACCAAGGTCGGCTCGATCACCTCGATCCAGGCCGTCTACGTCCCTGCGGACGACTTGACCGACCCGTCGCCTGCCACGACCTTCGCTCACTTGGACTCCACCGTGGTGCTGTCGCGTGACATCGCTTCGCTGGGTATCTACCCCGCTGTGGACCCGCTGGACTCGACCTCGCGTCAGTTGGACCCGCTCGTGGTCGGTGAAGAGCACTACCAAGTGGCCCGCGCCGTGCAAAACACGCTGCAGCGCTACAAGGAACTGCGCGACATCATCGCCATTCTGGGCATGGACGAACTGGCTCCGGAAGACAAGCAACTGGTGGCCCGCGCTCGCAAGATCCAGCGCTTCCTGTCGCAGCCTTTCCACGTCGCCGAAGTGTTCACCGGCGCGCCTGGCAAGTATGTGCCTCTGAAGGAAACCATCCGTGGCTTCAAGATGATTGTGAACGGCGAGTGCGATGCACTGCCTGAGCAAGCGTTCTACATGGTTGGGACGATCGACGAAGCCTTCGAAAAGGCGAAAACGATCCAATAAGCGGCGCGTTTGGTCCTGACTCGGCGTTGCCGTGCTCGCCGTAGCCACGCTACGGCTGTGCGCGGCGCCTTGATTCAGAACCAACCGCTTGCTTCTTGCACCGTTTTGTTGATTGTGTGAAAACTGTCTGACAAGACGGTGCAAATCGTTGAACCTCATTTGAAAGCTCGATATGTCCACCATTCACGTTGATGTGGTTTCTGCCGAAGAGTTGATCTTTTCGGG
>JAGNPA010000192.1 GCA_017989885.1 Aquabacterium sp. | reverse complement strand
TGCCGGGGCCCAGGATCAGGGCGCCGTCGGCCACCAGTTGCGCCACATTGCGCTGCGTGGCGGGGTGCGACCACATTTCCCGGTTCATCGCCGGGGCCACCAACAAGGGGCAGCGCTCACGCGGACGCGCCAGACAGGTCAGGCTGAGCAACTCATCGGCCCGCCCCTGCACCAGTCGCGCGATGAAATCGGCACTGGCGGGCGCCAGCACGATGGCATCGGCTTCGCGGCCGAGGTTGATGTGCGCCATGTTGTTGGGCTCGCGCGCGTCCCACTGGCTGGTCACCACTGGCCTGCCCGAGAGGGCCTGCATGGTCACAGGCGTGATGAAGGACGCGGCCGCTTCGGTCATGACCACCTGCACGATGGCCCCTGCCTTGGTGAGCAGGCGAACGAATTCGGCCGATTTGTAGCAGGCGATGCCGCCTGTCAGGCCCAGCACGACGTGCTTGCCCTGGAGTTCTGAGGGTTCGGACATGGCTCGGACTCTATCAGGGTCTGAGCCCCTGCCCGCCCCCGAACCGCTGGCTCAGGCTTTGACGGCGCCGAGTTGGCTGCGATAGGCGCTGGGTGACAGGCCCGTCCAGCGCTTGAAGGCAAAGGTGAAGGCCCGGCGATCCGAGAAGCCCAGCTCGTCACTGATGGACTCCATGCTGATGGCGCGACGGCGCAACATCACCTGGGCGCGGTTGCACTTGGCCTCGGACTGGATGTCGACGTACTTGACACCTTCGGTCTGCAGGCGTCGCTGCAAGGTGCGGGGGTGCAGGCCCAAGGCCGTGGCGGTGGCCTCCAGGCCCTCGCGCAGCAACTCGGGCCGACGCTCCAGCGCCCAGCGCACCTCGTCGACGATGCGGCGCTCGCCGCCCTCCTGGCTCAAGCGACGCTCGATGCGCTGGCGCGCCTGGCTGAGCGCGTCAGGCACCGCCTCGTTGAGGGGCATGTCCAGCCAGCGGCGGTCCATGACCAGGGCATCGGCGCCTTCGTTGAAGAACACCGGCACGCCAAAGTGCTCGACAAAGCGCTGGTGGTGGGCGGGGGCCGGCATGGCCATGCGCACGGACAGCAGCCAGTGCGACCCACGTGTGGCGCGCTTGATCAACTGGTTGACGGCCGCCAGCACCACCTCGCGCACGTGGCACAGCTCGCGCGGCTCGGTTTCTGGGACGTCCATGACCACGCGCAGGTGGGCTTCGGCGCCGAACTCGTCCAGGCGCAGCGACATCCAGGGCGCCAACAGCTCACGGGCCCAACCGGCCAACTCCAGCAGCTCACGGATGCTGGAACAGGAGGCGACAAAGGCATCGAACTCGGCATAGTGCTCGAACACGAAGTTCTCGCCCAGCGCGAAGGGAAAGTGGTGACCGCGCGCCCGCTCGACACACAAGGTGAAGGCCCTGAACAGGTTGAGCGGCGACACACGCAGTTGAGCGTGAGGATCGTGTTGGTTGATCCCCAGTTCTCGCAAAACCGGGTCGATCGTGAAGCCGCAAACGGATGCGGCTTGGCGCCAGCTTCCCAGAGACGGAACGGGCACGGACGATGTGGACAAGGAGCGTTGCATAGTGGGCATCAAGACAGGCGCTGACCAAGACTGCTAACGGGCGTCTGAATGCCTCAAATCTATGACGTCACTACGAGCCGCACAAGGAAGACGGACCCCCAGTTAGGATCATTTCACGCCAACGACCCCCAAGTGGTGGCCGCGTAAACCCGTGCCACACCCCTGCATTCAGGGGGCGACAAGGCGTCAAAGTTGCTGTTCGCGCCACACGCTGGGGGTGGTGCCCTCCCAGCGCTTGAAGGCGGCCGTGAACGCGCGGCGGTCGGAAAAGCCGAGCCGCAGGCTGATCTCGTCGATGGACTGCTGGCCTTGCTTGAGCCACTGGCAGGCCAGGCGGTGCCGCATGCGGGCCTGCACGCCCAGATAGCTGTCGTCTTCGTCCTTGAGGCGGCGCTGCAAGGTGCGGGGGTGCAGGTTCAAACGCTCGGCCATGTCCTCAACCCCCAGCGCCAGCAGTTCGGGCTCGCGGGCCAGCAGGTTCTCGATTTCTGCTCCCACGCCCTGCCGACGTGCTTCGCGCCCCAGTCGCTGTTCGGCCAGGAACTGGGCCTGCTCGTGCAGCGCGGGGAAGGCCCCTTCCAGGGGCTGATCCAACAGGTGACGCTCGATCCGCAAGGCATCGGCGGGCGCATGGAACCTGATGGGCACACCAAAAAATGCTTCCAGCTTGTCAGCCTGGCTGATGGGGGGGCCTTTGAGGTCGACGCTGATGAAACCGGACTCCGTGCCTTGCAGGGTGCGCCCGAACTTGCGGATGCAGGCCAGGGTGGCGTGGATGACCAGATGCAACGGCAAGGCGTAGGCCACCAGCTTCTGCATGGGCAGATCAAAGGCCACACACACGCGCGCTTCGTCGCCTTCTTCCTTGACCTCGATGGTCAGCCACGGCAGAACCATCAGCCGGGCCAGATCGGCCGCGCGCAGGGCGTCGCGCAGGCTGGCACTGGTGGTCAGCAGGGTTTCGAACTCGGGCAGGGACTCGAACGCGAAGGTGTCACCCAGGACCAGCGGGAAGTACTGATCCGGAGACAAGGCAACGCACTGCTCCAGCAAGGAGATGAGCTGCAGCGGTGAGACGCGCGCATCTTCCAGCCGGATCAGGTCGATCTTGATGCCGGCTTCTTTGAAGAGCGGTTGGACGTTGAAGCCGCATTTGGTGGCTGCCTTGATCCATGCGGAGAGCATGAACAAGGGAATGGGCTTGATGCCCATGGCTTCAAGAACGGAGGGAGGTGGCAGAGGGATACGCATGGACGAAATCGGCACACCCGCATTCAAGGTGTGCCGAAGTCTAACCACATTGGCAGGCCGTGCCTGCGAGGGTTCACCGCAGCATGGCCGCGCGCATCAGCTCACTGGCCTCGACAGGGTTGCGATGCAGGTTGAAGCCAGCCAGCCATTCGTCATAGCCTGGCTGATCGGTTTCCTGCCAGGGGTGGTAGCCCGGCTTGTAATACTGGACGTAGTGCTTGTGGGTGGGCCACAGGAAGCCACCGGGTTTGAGCAGCCAGTGCAGGCCCTTGATGTTGAGCTTGACGCGCTCCCAGAAGCTGAAGCCGTCTTCCTTCAACATGCGGTTGGCAAACTTGAAGATCACACGGGGGAACATGACCGTGGCGTGCACCAGCGCGGCGACACGGCGAACGTAGCCCACCTTGGCGTAGTCGATCATCACGTCGTAGGCGACCCCCTTGTGCTCGACCTCTTCAATGGCGTGCCAGGCGTACAGGGCGCGCACATTGGGGTGGGCGTCACCCAGGATGTCGCGCTCGTCGAACATGGCGTGCGCACCCAAGGCCGTCAGGTGCTCCAGCGCGCCGGTGATGGCCAGGGTGTACTGGCGGCTGAAGCGGCTGCGGTATTTGGTGAACAGCAGGTTGTCGAGCCAGCCGATCATCTCGTCCACCGGCATGCCCTGCTTGCGCAGCAACTCGTTGTACTGGTTGTGCACCATGCTGTGCTGGGCTTCCTGGCGGTTGAAGTCCTTGATGTCCTGCAGCAGCTTGGGGTCGTGCACCTGATCGCGGTAGTCGCGCACGGTCACCATGAAGAACTTCTCGCCGGGCGGGAAGATCAGGGACATGGCGTCGAAGAAGCGGGTGCGGAACGGGTCGCCACCGAACCAGTACTTCGGGATGCTCTCGTCGAGCCCGAAGTCCAGCTTCTCACGGGGCACGATCGGGTGTTGCTTGTCGGTCTGCGGGGCCATCTGTCGTCCTCGTCGGTGTATCCAGAATGAAGCCATGGTACGAAACGCCTGGCCCCGTCAACAGGATACGGGGTGACAGGAGGGTTTCCTGTGCGACATCCTCACGTTGGTGTTTTCACCGGGGGCCGCAAAAAGGGCTCCCGAAGGAGCCCTGTTGCCAAGTTTGCTGAGTCGACCTCGAAACAGGGCGCGTCAGAGGCGCTCGGTCACCCAGGCCTGGACGCTGGCCAGCGCTGCGGGCAAGGCCGCGGGCTCGGTGCCACCGGCCATGGCCATGTCGGGCTTGCCACCGCCCTTGCCGCCCACTTGCTGGGCCACAAAGTTGACCAGCTCGCCGGCTTTGACCTTGCCGGTGCTGTCGGCGGTCACGCCCGCTGCGATCTGCACCTTGCCACCGTCCACGGCGGCCAGCACGATGACGGCGGTCTTGAGCTTGTCCTTGAGCTTGTCCATGGTTTCGCGCAGGGTCTTGGCGTCGGCGCCTTCCAGCGTCGCAGCCAGCACCTTGACGCCCTTGATGTCGGCGGCCTGGGTCATCAGCTCGTCGCCCTGGCTGGAGGCCAGCTTGCCCTTGAGGGCGGCGATTTCCTTTTCCAGGGCGCGGATCTGCTCTTGGGCGGCGGCCACGCGGGCCGGCACCTCGTGCGGGGTGGCTTTGAGCAAGGCGGCCACGCCGTCCAGGGTGGTTTCCAGGTTCTGTGTGTAGGCCAGGGCGTTGGCACCCGTGATGGCTTCGACACGGCGCACGCCCGCGGCCACGCCGCCTTCGGCCACGATCTTGAACAGACCGATGTCGCCGGTGCGCTGCACGTGGGTGCCGCCACAGAGCTCCTTGGACGAGCCGATGCTCAGGACACGCACGGTCTCGCCGTACTTCTCACCGAACAGCATCATGGCGCCCGACTTCTGTGCGTCGTCCAGTGCCATCACCTGGGCCTGGGCTTCGGCGTTGAGCAGGACCTCGGCGTTGACC
>JAGNPA010000191.1 GCA_017989885.1 Aquabacterium sp. | reverse complement strand
GCTCAGGTGGAACGCGCCTGAGGCGATGAAAAGGATGTGGTCGGTCTTGACCATGCCGTACTTGGTCTTGACCGTGGTGCCCTCGACCAGCGGGAGGAGGTCTCGCTGTACACCCTGACGCGACACCTCGGCACCATTGCCTTCGGCGCGGCTGGCCACCTTGTCGATCTCGTCAATGAAGACGATGCCGTTTTGCTCGGCACGCTCCAGCGCCTTGGCGCGGATGTCGTCTTCGTTGAGCAGCTTGGCGGCCTCTTCCTCGATCAGCTGGGTGCGGGCCTCGGCCACCGTCACCTTGCGCGACTTGCGCGCCTGCTGCCCGATCTGCGAGAACATGCCGCGCAACTGCTCGGCCATGTCTTCCATGCCGGCCGGGCTCATGATCTCGACGGCTGGGGTCTTGGCGTCATTGAGTTCGATCTCGATTTCCTTGTCATCGAGAGAGCCTTCGCGCAGGCGCTTGCGCATCACCTGGCGGGCGGTGTTATCGGCCGCGGGCGCGCTGCCCAGCTCGGTGCGTGGGGGCGGCACCAGCACATCCAGGATGCGGTCTTCGGCGGCGTCCTCGGCACGCACACGCTGTGCCTGCATCTGGTGCGTGCGCTCTTGCTTGACGGCGCTTTCCACCAGATCGCGGATGATGGTGTCCACGTCCTTGCCCACGTAGCCCACTTCGGTGAACTTGGTGGCCTCGACCTTGATGAAGGGAGCATCGGCGAGCTTGGCCAGGCGACGGGCGATCTCGGTCTTGCCCACGCCGGTCGGGCCGATCATCAGGATGTTCTTGGGCGTGATTTCGCCACGCAGCTGGTCTTCCACCTGTTGGCGGCGCCAGCGGTTGCGCAGCGCAATGGCCACAGCGCGTTTCGCATCGTTCTGGCCAATGATGTGGCGATCGAGTTCGCTGACGATTTCTCGGGGTGTCATGCTCATGGTGTGCTCAGCCCAGCGTTTCGATGGTGTGGTTCTGGTTGGTGTAGATGCACAGGTCGCCGGCAATCTCCAGCGACTTCTTGACCATGACGGCCGCATCCAGTTCGGTGTTGGCGACCAGGGCGCGCGCGGCAGCCTGGGCATAAGCCCCGCCCGACCCGATGGCGATGATGCCGTGCTCGGGCTCCAGCACATCGCCATTGCCGGTGATGATGAGCGAGGTTTCGTGGTCGGCCACGGCCAGCATGGCTTCGAGCTTGCGCAGCACGCGGTCGGTGCGCCAGTCGCGGGTCAGCTCGACGGCGGCGCGCGTCAGGTTGCCCTGATGCTTTTCCAGCTTGGACTCGAAGCGCTCGAACAGGGTGAAGGCATCGGCGGTGGCACCGGCAAACCCGGCCAGCACCTGGTCACGGTAGAGGCGACGGACCTTGCGGGCGGTGGCCTTGACGACGATGTGGCCCAAGGTGACCTGGCCATCGCCGCCCATGGCGACTTGCCAGCCGGTGGGGGTCTGGCGCCGGATGCTGACGATGGTGGTGCCGTGATAGGAGTCCATGACGCAATGAGGAGTTCGCTGAAAACTCTCTACATGCGGTCAATGGCAGCGAATTCAAGGCTCGACGCACCGGCCCGAAGCACGCTTTACACGGTCTGCAGTTTGACCTGGGCGTGCTCGTTGATCCCCATGGCGCCAAAGAACAGGGCGATCAAGCGATGCGGGTTGTTGAAGATCACGAAGCGGTTTTCGCCGCGGCGCGCCAGCACCCAGTTGAGCAGGTCGCCAGCCGCAATGAAGTCGACACGCAGCAGGTGCTGACAGTCCACTTCCAGGGAGACGCTGGCGCCCAGTTGGCTGTCCAGTTGGGTCAGGGTGGCGCTGATGTCGCCCACCAGTTGACCCGACAGGTTCAATGCCGCCACCTGTACAAACTCGACTTCGTTGTGGAACTGGGACTCGACGAAGCTGGTGACCACCTTGGAGACGTGCGTCAGGGGGCGCGTCTGCGGGCTCTGACCATCATGGCTCAGGCGCACCTTGCACACGGTGGGCTCCCACGACGGTGGTGATTGCTCGTAGGTCACACAGTAGTCGATGGCCACCTCGTCGAACTGGATGGGGTTGTTGCACATCCTCAGTACATCGAGGTGCAGCATCCAGTACGCCGGGTCCACGCTGCGGCTGCCGGTGGGGGCGAGATCCCCCAGGACATTTTGCAAGTTGTCGGAACCGATCCAGTGCAGCTCGATGGGCTCACGCGCCCATTGGCGCAGCAGTTGCCCCAGATTGTCCGCGCCTTCGGGCGTGAGGTTCTTGACCTGGCTCCAGTCCATCACCCACGGGCGAGGCAGTTGCAGGATCTCGGTGCGCAGTTGCGCTACCGCTTCGCTGTCGATCTCTTCGGGTGCAATCCAGCCGTGAGTCGGCTCGGCGGCGGGGGGCGAAGCGACGTTCTCAGAGGCCTCTGCGCTGTGAGGTGCTTGGGGTGCACTGGCCTGGGCTGCCGCCTTCTGCTGTGCCAGGAACCGTGCCACCTTGTCTGGCAAGGAGTACCACTGGGGCGCCGACAAGCCAAACTTCTGCGCGAACGTGACCGCGAGGTTGTCAAACGGTTGGGGCAGGTCGAGGGCGCGATAGAAATCGAACAGCGCCATCCAGGTCTCGGTGTGGTCGAAGCGGGCGGCCCCCGGCTGGATCAGATCGAGCAGGCAGCGTTCGCACTGGTCGAAGTCGGCGTTGGCAAAGGCGATGACCGCCTCGTCCAGCTCCGGGTCGTGGACCATTTCGGCCACCTGGAGATCCAGCTGCGGCATGAAGGCGCTGGCAGCGAGGGGCGGGGCAGCAGGTGCCGCGCTGGCTGTCGCTGCGACAGTGCGAGGCTCGTTCGCAGCGGCTGCCGTTGTGCCCACAGGAGCAGGCACCAGGTCCAGTGCCATGGCGATGTCGGCGGACAGTCCGGCCGCCTGGGTGGGACGCTCTGTCGCAGCCTGTGCGCCCTGTTGACCGAAGTCCAGAGGCAGGGTGGGCACATGGGCGGGCGGGCGTGTGCCGCTGCGGGAGCTGTTGCTGCCCACCATCTGCTGCTCGATCGCGTCGATCTTGTCCTTGACCGCCATGTCGGAGGGCGCACCGTTGGTGTGCGGGCGGGAATCCGGGTCGAGGTTGGAAGGGGTGTTGAGCGCCATCGCGGCATCGGCGCTCAGGCCTTCGCGACGGATCTTGCGCAGCATGTCGAACTCGCGCTTGCGCACGAAATCGTTGCGCCGCTTGCGCTCGATCATGGCCTTGATTTCAGACTTGGCGTACTCGCTCTCGCCTGCATCGGCCTCTTGCGTTTCCAGCGATGACCACTCGGTCGTCGGGTTGGCGACAAAGCGCACCACCTTGCGGAAAAAACCACCGGTTTCCTTGCTCATGATGCGAGTATGCCCTTCTTGCTCAAAACCGGAGTCCTTCCTTGATCAGTCGCCGAACATCTTTTGCTTGAGTTCGCGACGTTGTTGCGCTTCCAGCGACAAAGTGGCGGTCGGGCGGGCCAGGAGTCGTCCCAGGCCGATGGGCTCGCCGGTTTCGTCGCAGAAACCGTACTCGCCTGATTCGATACGGGAAATCGACTGGGAAATCTTCTTGAGCAGCTTGCGTTCGCGATCGCGGGTGCGCAATTCGAGCGCGTGCTCTTCTTCGATGGTGGCGCGGTCTGCCGGGTCCGGCACGATCGAGGTGTCTTCGCGCAGGTGCTCCGTGGTTTCGCCGGCGTTGGACAGCAAATCGGCCTTTTGCGCTTCCAGGATGGTGCGGAAGTACTCAAGTTGCTTGTCGCTCATGTACTCCGACTCGGGCATGGCCAGCAACTCGGCTTGGGTCAGGTCACGACCAGCTTTGTTCTTCCAGGCGTTGGCGAGTTTGGGGTCAACCTTGGTGGCGTTAGTGGGCATGTTCTCTGATGGACTGATGGGCGACGACGAGCGTCTTGGTGCCACGGGCGTGGCCGCGGCTTTGACCGCAGTCGTCAAGGCAGGCGAGGTGGATGTCTTTTTCACTGGATCCTCCTTCCATGCTCCTGTGCGTGCGCCGGCTGTGGCCGGAGCTGTTGCGCAGGGCGGTGGTGTTGCACCTTCGCCTTGACGTTGGTTCGGTGCGCGATTTCCCGTCGGGACAGTTCCAGACAGGAAGCGCGCGGATTGTAGCCATGCTTGGAGACAGTTTTCACCAGACTATCCCTCAAGTGTGCGCAGACGTTACGCCAGGCACTGATCCAGCCCGGCCTTGAACAGGTCCTGGGGCAGTTCAATGCCGATGAAGACCATTTTGCTGATTTTGGTCTCGCCTGCAGCCCATTTGGGGCCCAGGTCGCTGCCCATGAGTTGGTGCACACCCTGGAAGACGACCTTGCGGTCCATGCCCGAAACGTGCAGCACACCCTTGTAGCGCAGCATGCGCGGGCCGTAGATCTGCACCATCGAGCCCAGGAAGTCTTCGAGCTTGGTGGCGTTGAAGGGCTTGTGGGACTTGTAGACGAAGGACTTCACGTCGTCGTCATGCGCATGGTGATGCGGGTGGTCGCAGGTTTCGCCGTCGGCGTGAACGTGGGCATGGTCGTGCTTGTGACCATGGCCGTGCCCGTGGTGGCTGTGGGCATCGTCCTTGAGAAAATCGGGGTCGATGTCGAGCTTGGCGTTGAGGTTGAAACCCTTGAGGTCAAAGACCTCGGCAATGGGCACCTCGCCAAAATGCACGCGCTTTTGAGGCGCGCGGGGGTTCATGTGCTTGATGCGGTGGGCGAGGGCGTCGGCCTGCGCCTCGGTCACCAGGTCGG
>JAGNPA010000190.1 GCA_017989885.1 Aquabacterium sp. | reverse complement strand
CGGGCGATGCGGGCGAAGGCCATGACAGCGCCCCCCTGCCCCGCCGCGAAGCCCTGCTGCTGGCCGCTCGCGTGCGCTTGCGCCCCATCCTCATGACCACCCTGGCGATGGTCTTCGGCATGGTGCCGCTGGCGTTTTCGCTCACCGAGGGCTCCGAACAACGCGCGCCCATGGGCCAGGCCGTGATCGGCGGCGTGCTGGCCTCCTCCCTCCTGACCCTGGTCGTGGTGCCGGTGGTCTACACCTTCCTCGATGACCTGTCAGCGTGGCTCAAAAGTCGACTGCATCCGACGAACTTGACCGAGATCCCCCCCAAATCGGGCGGCTCTTCTTAAAATGCCCGTTTTACCCGGATTCATTTCCTTACCGTCTCTCGTAGGATGCCCAGCATGAACGTCGAACAAGCCCGCTTCAACATGATCGAGCAACAGATCCGCCCCTGGGATGTCCTGGACCCTGCGGTGCTGTCCCTGCTGTCGTCCGTTCACCGTGAAGATTTCGTGCCCGAAGCCCACCGCGCCCAGGCCCTGATGGACCTGGAGATCCCGCTGGACAACGGCCGTGCCCTGCTGGCCCCGCGCGTGGAAGCCCGCCTCGTACAAGACCTCAGCCTGGCCAAGGAAGAGACCGCCCTGCTGATCGGTGCCGCCACCGGCTACATGGCCGCCCTGATGGCCCATCTGGCCCAGCGCGTGGTCGCCATCGACAGCGACGCCGGCTTGGTGTCCGCCGCGCGCGCCAACCTGAAGAAGGCCGGCATCGGCAACGTCGAAGTGGCCCAGGCCGACGGCACCCAGGGCTACCCTGGCCAAGCGCCTTACGACGCCATCGTGCTGGCAGGCTCGGTGGCCGAAGTGCCCCAGGTGCTGCTTGACCAACTCAAGCCCGGTGGCCGTCTGGTCGCCGTCGTCGGCCAGCAACCCATGATGTACGCCACCCGTTACACCCGCGAAGGCCAGGCCCAGTTCAGCAGCCAGCAGCTGTTTGACACGGTGATCCCACGCCTGAGCGGTTTCACCGAACCCAGCCAATTCAAGTTCTGAGCCCAGCTCGGCTCCGTCCCCACCTGAGGAAACCCAAGATGTTCCAGCACGCTCCTTCATCGCACCCGCACCCTCACGCCGCCGCACCAACCTCGTGGCGGCCGCTGGCGCGGGCTTGCGCCCTGGCCGTGCTGGGCATGGCGGGCTCCTTCGCGGCCCAGGCCGAGAACCTCATCGACCTGTACCAGGCCGCGCGTGGCTACGACGCCGCCTATCTGGCCGCCAAGTCGCAGTTCGATGCCGCGCAGTTCAAGGCCGACCAGGCCCGGTCGCTGCAACGCCCCTCCGTCAATCTGCAAGCCACGGTCAAGCGCAACCGCCTTGAGTCCTCCGTTGATGGCCCCTTCAGCGCCGAGGGCAGCAGCACCAACAGCCAGGTGGCTGTCGCCGCACGCCAGCCCCTGTTCAACCTGGGGAACTCGGCCAAGGTGTCTCAAGCCGAAGCCTCGCTGACCGCCGCCGAGGCCGACCTCAAAATGGCCGAGGACGACCTGGTGGCCCGCCTTGCCCAAGGCTACTTCGACGTGCTGGCCGCCCAGGATGTGCTGGCCACGGCCAAGGACAACAAAAAGGCCCTGGCCGAGCAACTGGCCTCGGCCAAGCGCAGCTTCGAAGTCGGCAACTCCACCATCACCGACACGCGTGAAGCCCAGGCCCGCTTCGACCTGGCCACCGCGCAAGAAATCGCGGCCACCAACGACCTGCGCGTCAAGCACATCGCCCTCGACCAGCTCGTGGGCCGCGCCGACGTCAAGCCCAACCCGCTGCGCACGCCCGTCAACCTGGAGTCCCTGGACCCCGGACAGATCGACCCCTGGGTGCAAAACACCGGTACTGCCCCCATGGTGCGCAAAGCCGAAGTGGGCCTGAAGGTCGCCAAGCTGGAGGTGGACGGCGCCCGTGCCGGCCACATGCCCACCCTGGACGCCGTGGCCCAGGTCGCCCGCACCCACATCAGCTCGGGCAACGACCTGGTCAAAGCGCAGAGCGGCGCCGGCACAGCAGGCTCCATCGGTCTGGAATTCAACATGCCGCTGTATGCCGGCAACGCCATCCAGAACCGCGTGCGCGAGACCCTGAGCCTGCAAGACAAGGCCGAACGCGACCTCGACAACGCCCGCCGCAGTGTCGAACTGGGCACGCGTCAGGCCTATTCGGGCGTCCAGTCCGGTCTGGCCCAGGTCAAGGCCTACGAGGCCGCTGAGTCATCGGCCAAGCTGGCCCTGGAAGCCACCCAACTGGGCTACCGCGTCGGTGTGCGCATCAACAAGGATGTGCTGGACGCCCAGACGCAACTGACCAACACGCAAAAAGACCTCTACAAGGCCCGCTACGACGTGATCATCGGCGCCATCAAGCTGCGTCAGGCGGCCGGCACCCTCACCGCCGCCGACCTGACCGAGCTCAACAAGCTCGTTGCCCCCTGACCCTCTCAGGTCTGTCGGCCTGACCGGGCTCAGCCCGAGTCAGCCGGGGTCAACCGACAAAGCCAGCTCATCGACCTTGCGCAACAACTGGCCCACGTCGATGGGCTTGGTCACATAGGCGGCAAACCCTGCCGCGCGGCTGCGCTCCAGATCCCGTGGCATGGCATTCGCACTGACGGCGATCACCGGAATCCCTCGGGTGGCCGGATGTTCGCGCAGGCACTGCATCACGGCATAGCCGTCCATGTCGGGCAGGTTGATGTCCAGCAAAATGAGATGAGGCCGGTGGGTTCGCGCCAGTTCCAGGCCCAGGCCCGGCGCCATGGCACTGAGCAAACGCACCCCGGGCAACATGCCCACCACGCTCTCGATCAACTGCAGGTTGTTCGGATTGTCTTCGATGCACAGTACCGTGCGCGTCACGCCGCCGGCTCCGTCCAATGCCGCGCCAGCCTGACGCACCGTCCCGGCGGCGTCAGCCGGCGCCACGCCATCTTCGGCGCGCGGCAGTCGCAACCAGAAGGTGCTGCCCTCGCCCACCTGGCTTTCCACCCCGATCTGTCCGCCCATCAGGGTCATCAGGCGCTTGCTCAAAGCCAGACCGATCCCGGTGCCTTCCACCTGATGTTCGCTCGCCTCCAGGCGCTCGAAAGGCACGAACAGACGTGCCTGCTGCTCCGGCGTCAGACCGGCCCCGGTGTCACTGATGCGGACACTGATACCGTCGTCCGCCACAATGCATCCCACGCTGACCACGCCCGCAGGCTGGTTGTACTTGATCGCGTTGGACAAGAGATTGAGGATCACCTGCTTGAGCCGCGTACGGTCCGCGCGAACCTGCCAGGCACAGTCACAGGCCACCTCCAGCATGCGGATGTCTCGCGCCTGCGCCTGGGGGCGCACCAAGGTCAGGCACTCTTCGAGCAGGTCCCGCAAGGCCACCTGCTCCAGGCTCACGGTCATCTGACCTGACACCACACGCGCCAGGTCCAGCACCTCGTTGATCAAGGCCAGCAGGTGTTTGCCACCTTGCAGAATTTGACGCACATGCGCGCTCTGCTGCGGATCCCGCGCCGACAACTCCAGCAACTGCCCAAAGCCCAGGATCGCATTGAGGGGCGTGCGCAGCTCATGGCTCATCCGCGACAGGAAGTCGCTCTTGCAGTGACTGGCACGCTCGGCGTCGTCCCGGGCCGTGGTGAGCTCAAGGGTACGTGCCGCCACGCGCATCTCCAGCTCCTCGTTGAGCAACTTGAGGCGCTCCTCAGCCTCTTTGCGCGGCGTCACATTGCGCGAAATCACAATGTAGGTGGCTCGGTCACCGTCGGGTGAGTCCTTGCGGGCCACCGAAATCTCGAACCATTGGGCGCCGTCAGGCACATCCAACGCCAGCTCGCGCCCCCAGACCGCCCCGAGCTTCTCCGCATCGCGCAGCGCCTGGTGCACCACTTCGGCCGCAGCCGGGGGCATGACCTCGCGGACCGTCTTGCCCAGCAGCTGTGCCGGCTCCAACACCAGCCACTCTGTTTTGGGGGTCAGCACGCGCAGGTAACGCCCCTCGCCATCCAGCTCGAACAGCAGATCGGGCAAGGCCTGCCAGGTCGCCGCCAGCTCCTGACGCAAGGCATCGAAACCTGCCGCCAGGTGATCAATTTCCAGAAATCCCCCCCGCGGCACCGGCGCACCCCATTCGCCGCGACGCAAGGCCCGAGACGCCTTGTCCAGTTGCGCCAGCGGACGCGTGACATGGCGCCCTAACAACCAGACCATCAACCCCATCATCGCCAGCCAGCCCAGCATGTCCGGCACACGGCCCATCACCTCGGCATGCTGCGCTTGCGCCCGCAGCGTGCTCAGGTCATAGGCCACATACACCACCGCGCGCCGCAGGCTGCGCACCTCGTCGTCCCGGCTGGGCAAAGTGAAGGACTGCACCGCATCCATGCGCAGGCCATCGGCATGCATCTGCCAATCCGGCAAACGCCCCCGGGCAGCCTGGCGCAAACGCCCCAGATCCAGGGTGGGCCAGACTTCGCGCACCGTCCGCCCACGCCAGGCGGCGCGGCTGGCATTCAGCACTTCACCGGCCTCGGTCACCAGCAAGACCGCCTGCACCTGAGGACGGCTCGCCACCTGAGCCACCTCCTCGGCCAACAGGTCCGAGGTGCCAGGTGGCAACTCATCGGCCAGGCGCACCAGATGCGCCACGTCGCGCAACAGGTTCAGTCGTTCCGATGCCGTCAGGTCACGCTGCTTCTGATGCAAGGCGTAAGCCAGGGAGCCCGCCCCGACCA
>JAGNPA010000011.1 GCA_017989885.1 Aquabacterium sp. | reverse complement strand
ATGAAGGCCAGCAGGTTCAGCGGCCCTTCCGACTCGGGTGGGATGCTCAGCGGGATGCTGGCCAGGGTCGGCCTGGGCACCGGCTTCTTGCGCAACAGGCTGCGGGTCTTGGCCACAGGCTGCTTGGCCGGCGACTGGGGGCCGATGGAGGCGCCTGGCGCCCGGTCACCCTCGCCGTCGGCCGAGGCGAGCGACCCGGACAGCGCGCCGGGTTGCAGCACGGCCTGCGGCGCGGTCATCAGGCGCGCGGCCACCTGGGCCACGGCATCGCCCAGGTGGCGCGCCGTCTGCTGAACGGCCTTGGGCTTGTTGGTCTCGACCACCAAGCGCAGCTTTTGCCAGACATCTTCGGTGCGCAGCACGCCGGCTTTCAGCAAACCGCTGGCCATGCGGTCACAGCCCTGGTCGGCATCTTTCTGGTCCCACCAGGCCTGCTGCGCCTGGGTGCGCCAGGCCTCCTGGGTCTGTGCCGCCGGGCGGCTCTGGTAACGCGCCCACACGCCCAGGCAATTCACCTCGCGGTCGTCGGCCATGCGGAACTGCGGCTGGATGCGCAGGAAGGTCTCCCAGTCCTGGCGGCGCCCCAGCTCCAGCAACCAGTCGTTGCGGCCGCGGTCGGCCACATAGCTGTCGGGCCAGCGCGCGAAAAAGGCGTCGGCCTCGGCCACGCTGAGGGTGGGCAGGCGCAGCATCAGCGACCAGTAATCGGCCCAGGGGGCCAAGGGGTGCTGCGTCTGGATCAGTTGGTCGCGTGCAGCCAGCAGGGCCACCGCGTCACGGGCGCGCCAGGCCTCGCGGGCCGCCACGATGGTGGCGTTGTCGGCGCTGTCCGCCGCCGTCTGCGCGACGGCAACGGGGACTCCGGCGCCCCAGGCAAGGGCCATCGCCGCCAGCATCCGGGCGGCCGGGGCCGCATACTTGTGTGTGAATTTCAATGGAATGACTCTCTGTGATGACTTCACCCGAACCGACCCTCGATCGCCCCGCCCTGCGCCGCCGCCTGCTGGCCGCGCATCAAGCCTGGTGTGCCACGCCTGCGGGCGAAGCCGCGCAAGTGCAACTTGAACAGCGACTGCTGGACGTGCTCGCGCAGCTGGAGCCCGATGGCCTGGGGGTGTACTGGCCCATGAAGGGGGAATTTAACCCAAGGACGCTGGCCTTGCGAGCCCAGGCGCAGTGGGATTGCCGCCTGGCCCTGCCTTTTGCCCAGCGCGAGCCGGTGGCCATGCACTTTCGCCCCTGGGATGGCGGCGAGCTGAGCAGCGTGGACGAATGCGGTCTGCCCAGCCCGGCGGGCAAACCGGTGGTGCCCGACGTGGTGCTGGTACCCTGCGTGGGCTTCACGCCCGAGGGCTTCCGCCTGGGCTATGGCGGCGGCTATTTCGACCGCTACCTGGCCGCCCACCCCGGCGTGACCGTGATCGGCGTGGCCTGGGAACAGGCGCGCCTGAGCCGCGAGGAGCTGGCGCCGCAAGCACACGACCTGCCGCTGATGGCGGTCGTGACCGAAGTACAGGTGTGGTCGCCGGACTGAGGCTGGGCGCCGCTCACGCGCGGGCGGGGAAGACGGGCCACATCGCCACGACGCGGTCACCCTCGACCACGGCGATGTCACCGAACTGCTGGAGCACCGACTCGCTCTGCGTGGGACGAAAGAAGACGAGGTCGTCGGGCTGCAGGCCCTGCCGACCCGAGCCCAGGTAGAGCTGCTGGTTGGACGAGGCCCCGATCAGGGCGCTGGCTTGCAGGCCCACGGGCGAGTCAGGCTGCGCCAGCCAGTGACCGCCGTGGATGAAATGGGCCACCCGCTGGTTACGGTCCCAGCCACGCAGCAACGTGCCCAGGGCCCCTACCCCGTCGGGCGCACGCCAGGCGGCCACCTTGAGCACCGGCGTGGCGATCCAGACGGCGGGTTGCAGATCGGCCAGCAGGGGCGTGTCGAAGTCGCTGGGTTTGACCAGGGCCGAGCCCACCGCCACCTCGTTGGCTGCGCCCACCGCGCGGTGCAGGCGGTAGGTGGGAGAGCCACCCGTGTTGAGCGTCAGCAGCGCACGGTCGCGGGCCAGCGGGCTGGCCTGCACCGTGTCCAGGCAGCTGCGGTAGCGCTGCTGCACCTGGGCCCGCACCTCGGCGCGCAAGCCACCGACGTCGGGGATTTTTTCCGTGTGGGCGTCGTAGCCCATGAGCCCGGACCATTGCAGCCAGGGCTCGCCTTGCAACAGCCCGATGACCTCGCGCAGCGCCGCCTCGTCGGGCAGACCGCCGCGGTGCAGGCCCACGTCGATTTCAAGGTTGATGCGCAGCACCTGCCGGCGCTGGCGGGCCAGTTCGCGGTACTGGGCGAGGCGCTCGGGCGTGTCCACCAGCCACTGCACCTGACGAACGGGATCGAAGCCACTGCGAGGGGGCTGTGCGAGGAAGTGCGCCGCAGCGGCCACTGGGAAAGGCTTGCCCAGCAGCACCTCGCTGCGCGGCCGCTGCTCGGCCAGCAGTTGCAGGTAGGGCAGGTTGAACACCATCTGCCGCTCCGTGGCCAGGAGAGTGGCCAACTCATCGAGCAGGGGCAGGCAGGGCAAGGATTTGTTCACCAGGCGCAGGGCCAGGGCCGCATCGAGGTTGGCGCGCACCTGGCGGGCATTGGCCTGCAGTTGCGCGCGGTCGAGCACCAGCGTGGGCTGAGTGAGCCCAGCCTGACGCAGGGCACGGGTCAAGACCTGGAAGCGCGCGGCATGGGGGGCGCCGGTCTCCCCGGGGCGCAGGGCCCAGACCGCAGCGCCGCCCCCCAAGGCCGCAGCACCCAGCCAGCGTCGACGTGTCCAGTTCGGCATCTGCAGGCCCTCAGGTGATGCCGAACACCTGACGCAGGTGGGCGTTGAGCAGGCGGCCTTGCGGGTCGAAGCGCTGGCGCACGGCGGCGAAATCGGCCCAGCGAGGGTAGAGCGGTGCCAGGTCGACGGCGCCCAGGCGGTGCAGCTTGCCCCAGTGGGGGCGCCCCTGGTGCGCGCGGAAAATGGGCGTGAAATCGTCGATCAGATAGTCCCAGGCTTCATCGGCGGCGGCATGCACCGCGATCGAGCAGCTGTCACGGCCATGGAAGGGGCTGAGCCAGGCCCCGTCGCCCTGGACGAAGCGGAACTCCAGCGGAAAGAAGGCCTCGTTGTGCTGCTCCAGTCGGTCAACCACTGCACGCAGGCAGGCCAGCCCCCGCTCACGCGGCACATGCCACTCGGTTTCCTGAAAACGGGTGGGACGCACCGAGGACAACAGGCGGTGGGAGCGATGACGGGCCGATTCGGTCAGCTGGGGATCGATGAGCTGCTGGGCTGCCCAGCGGCGCAGGCGAGGGAAACGGCCCAGCCAGTCACGCAACTGCTTGAGATCGCCGAGCACGTCCTCGTCAGCCGAGTTGGGCAGGCTCAGATCCGAGCCTTGGTAAGGGTCCAGGCGGATGCAGGCGGCGTAGCCGGTGAAGGGCAGCACGTAGAACTCGAAATGACGATGGCGCCGCGCCAGCTCAAGCGCCTCGGTCAGCACCTGCGCCAGGGGCATCAGCCAGACGTGGCGTGCCAGGTGATAGGCAGGCACCACGCGCATCGTCACGCGGGTGATCAAACCCAGACTGCCCAGCGACACGCGCGCCGCCGCCATGAGATCCGGGTCGCGGCGGGCGTCGATCTCGACGACCTCCCCGTCAGGGCGCACCAGACGCATCGCCACAACCTCGTCATGCAGCGCAGGCAAGGCGGCGCCCGTGCCATGCGTGCCGGTCGCGATCGCGCCGGCCAGGGTCTGCACGTCCACATCGGGCTGGTTGCGCAGGGCCAGGCCTTGGGCATCCAGCGCTTTGGCCAGCGCGCCGATGCGGGTGCCAGCGTGCGCGGTCACGGTCATCGCGGCCCGGTCGATCGAGACGATGCCATGGAGGCGGTCGAGGGACACCAGGGTCTGGTCGGTGGGCACCAGCGCCGTGAAGGAGTGGCCGGCGCCGACCGCGCGCACCTCACCGCGCGTGCGCCGCAGGAGTTGCTGCAACTCGGCCTCGTGGGCCGGTGCAGCCCAGGTGGCGGGCGTGGCCTGCTGCAGGCCGGACCAGTTCTGCCAGCGGCGCGTTGGCGCAGGCGCGCGTGGGGTCGTTTGCGCATGGGCATCGCTGCTCATCCACTGCGCCAGGGTCCCACCCCGCAGGGCGTCGACAAGGCCCAGTGCGGCGGCGCCACCAAGCAGCTGTCGGCGATTCAGGTGAGGTCGGCTCATCGCGGCGTGCTCATGAAGGTGATCAGATCTTGCAGTTCGTCGTCGCTGCAATCGGGGCACAGGCCCATGGCGGGCATGCCGCGCAGGCCCTCGCGGGTGTGGGACAGCAGCACGTCCGGGCCCTGCTGCAGGCGCGCGCGCCACGACGGGGCATGGCCCGTCAGCGGAGCGGCGCTGCGCACACCGTGGCAGGCCAGACAGCTGCGCTCGTACACGGCCGCCAACTCGGGCCGCGTCGGGCGCAGCCGCTCTGCGGCCAACACTTCCGCATCTGTGGGCGGCGCCGGGGTCGGCTCACCGCACCCACTCAAGCCCACGGACCACGCCACCCCCACACCGACCCACCAGCCTACCCATCGGCTCAGCAGGGGCCGATGCCCCCGCGCGGTACACCATGACTTCACCAACGCGCTCCTGCCTCTCAATCCACCCGGAAGGTGCGGCTCACGCCCGTGTAGGCGCTGATGGCCCGCGTCCAGCCGTTCTTCCAGTGCCCGTCGTGACGCAGGCGGTAGCTGCCTGCAGGCGTCCCGGCGGGGATGCGCCACACGACGTCCACCACTGAATAGGCCAGCCCCTCGCGGCGCCATTGGTAGCTGGTCTCCCAGTCCCAGTCCTGGGCCACGGCGACCCATTGCCCGTCCTGCCAGCGCTCCACGCGCAAAAAACTGTCCTGAGTCTTGAGATGGTTCTTGGGGTGGCCACTGCGAAAGCTCGCCTGCACCACCTGCCCCGGCTGATAGGCCGGCAGGGCATCCTGGAGCACCTTGCCAAAGCTCTCTTTGAGCGGCTTGTCATCGAAAACCACGCCCGGTCGGGTCAGGCGCAGTGCTGACGTCCGGTCACGTGGTGGCACGCCCGGCTCGACCGCCGCGCCGCTGACCATGGCTTGCGTCAGGTGCGCCACGGTCTGCTGGACGGCACCCAGCGTCCACGGACCAAACTCGTTGGAGGCGCCTTCATAGTGCTGCATCTCGAACTCCTCACGGGTGGTCAGGTAGCCGGCGTAGCTGTTGGACAAACCCGCCACCACCACCGTGTCGACCCCCTTGGCAGCCAGTTGCTGGCGCACCTGCGCGCGCAAGCGATGGCCCACCATCGTCGTCGGCTCGAAGGGCAGCCCGACGATGGCCAGCGCGCCCACCTGGATCACCTGAATGGGCAGCACCGAGGGCACCCAGTCCAGCGCCCCGGTGGGCAGCAAGGTGGGCTTGGGCGACTGACAAGGGTCACTGACCACCGACGAGATCCCGAAGAAGGCCGTCTGCACCAGGCCGCCCAGCGCTGAGTTGGCAAACGTCTGCAGGGCCGTGCCCAACTGGGCGCTGCTCGTCGTCATGCCCTCGGTGATGCCGGGGATGTTGGACGGTCCGTTTTCGCCCCCCGCCGCAAAGGACACCCCGCGTGCCGCCGTGCACAGCACGGCACCGCCAGGCTGGCTGTAGGCGGGCGACACGACCAGGCCCGGCATCGTCACCCATTGGTGGCGCACGTTGATCACGCCAGGCTGGACGCGGCCGGGGGTGGCGTACAGCTCCCAGGCCTTGTGGAGTTGACGCTGGCCCGCCGCCTCGGCATTGGCGTACTCGTTGCCCGATCCCTCGTAGCCCGGCGCCGAATACGCGTTGCCATCGGTGGGGACCACGTCGCCCTCATCGGCATTGGCAAAAGCCGCCACAAAGGTTTCGGAGGCACTGTAGTTCGCCCCCTTGCGTCGCTCGAAGAACTGGGACGCGTAGCCCTTGTTATCGCCACTGATGTGGGTGAACTTCAGGCTGAAGCTGGTCGGGTGGATGGCATACCAGTTCAGCATGCCGACCTCGCGCCCATTGTCCTTGCGGAACTTGAGCACCGTCATGGCCTTGTTCGTGTCGTGCGCCAAGGCGGCCGCATCCGGATTGGCGCGGAACGCCGGCAGGGAGCGGTTGCGCGTGGCCCCCAGCAAACTGCCCTCCACCAGCTCAATGCGTCCCGGCGCCAGATTGCGGTGCGCCCGCTCGATGGCGGCCACGATGCCGCCCACTGCCGCCTCGAAGCTCTGGGCGTCGTAGCCAATCCCGCTCTTGTCGGCCGCCGCGATGATGTAGAGCGTGTGGTGCGCGTGCCCGCCGCTGCCCACGTGGGTATGGGTGGCCGAGATCATCACGTTCTCGTGACCATAGAGCGCGCCATAGCGGGCTTGCAGGCGCTGGATCACGGCCAGCTTCAGTGACTCGTGCGCCGCCCCCAGATCAACGTTCACGAACACCGCGCGCGGGCCGCCCTGGGCACCCTGCATGATGAAGGCCCGGGCGCGCAGGCGCTGGTGCAGGCCGTTGACCTCCTGCTGCGCGGCGTAGCCGAACATCCCCGTTTCAGCCGCGGGACCTGTGATGTCGTACACCCCCGTGCCGATCAAAAACTCGCCGGCCCAGGCCGGGGTCGATGCCCACCCAGCCAGAGCGATGGCACCGGCCGACATGACAACGCGCGCGCGCCGTACGAAAGGCAAAAAATGACGCATGACATCGGCTCCTCAGGGTTGCACAGATGCCGCATGTTCGGTAGTTATCACTATCGTTGCATCGGTGGATACCCGCGATCCATGCTGACCGAGCCGTGCGTGCCAGAATGCCCGCAACGATCACGGGCCAAAAGATGCCAAGCTCTCTCACGACCAACCGGCCGAACCCGCCAGACCTGGACACCAAGACCTTGCCCCGTCAAGGCCGCGCGCAGGAAACCTTCGAACGCATCCTGTCGATCACGGCCGAGTTGCTCGCCGAGGTCGGCATCGAGCGCCTGTCCACCAACCTCATCTGCGAACGCGCCGGCCTCACGCCCCCCGCGCTGTATCGCTACTTTCCGAACAAGTACGCGGTGCTGCACGCCCTGGGTGAGCGTTTGATGGGCGCGCAGAACGCCCTGCTGGCCGATTGGGCGACCCCGGCCACCGTGGCGGCACCACCGGCCGAGTTCCACCAGCGTCTGCAGCGCTTGTTCATCGACACCATTGCCCTGACCGATGCGTTTGCGGGGGGCGCCTGGATCATGCGTGCGCTGCGCGCCGTGCCGGCACTGCACGAGGTTCGCGTGGCATCCCACCGGCACGTCTCCCAACTCATCGAGCAGGCTTTCGTCGACGCCTACCCGAGCGTCGATCCGAAGCAGATCCAGACCTTCGCGCGCCTGGCCGTGGAGATGGGCTACGCGGTGCAGGAAATGCTGACCGATGAGCCCGACCTGGACGCTCAGGCCGTGGTGCAGCGCTACGCCGCCATGATCACCCGCGAGGTGGTGGACCTGCGCAGCACCGCGCGCTGAACGACAGACGTAAAAAAACCCCGCCGAAGCGGGGTTCTCAGGGACAACGCACCCGAGCCGATCAGGCCGCCAGACGTTGGGCCAGCTTGGCCTTGGTCGCGGGCATTTCGGCCGGCAGGTTGTGGGCCAACTGGGTGAACAGCTCGTCGTGCAGCTTGAGCTCTTGCGTCCAGGCGGCGGTGTCGATGCCGATGACGGACTGGAACTGGTCCTTGGTGAAGTTCAGGCCATTCCAGTTGATGTCTTCGTAGGTGGGGCTGATGCCGAAGGCGTTCTCGACACCGTGGGCCTTGCCTTGCAGGCGACCCAGCATCCACTCCAGCACGCGCATGTTCTCGCTGTAGCCCGGCCACACGAACTTGCCATCGGGGCCCTTGCGGAACCAGTTCACGCAGTAGATCTTGGGCAGTTGGGCGCCGGAGGCGGCCAGCTTGTTGCCCAGGTTCAGCCAGTGCTGGAAGTAGTCGCTCATGTTGTAGCCCATGAAGGGCAGCATGGCGAACGGATCGCGGCGCACGACACCTTGCGCGCCAAAAGCGGCGGCGGTGGTTTCCGAACCCATGGTGGCGGCCATGTAGACGCCTTCGGTCCAGTCACGGGCCTCGGTCACCAGCGGCACGGTCGTGGAGCGACGGCCACCGAAGATGAAGGCGTCGATCGGCACGCCAGCGGGGTTGTCCCACTCGGGGTCCAGGGCCGGGTTGTTGATGGCCGAGACGGTGAAGCGGGCGTTCGGGTGCGCGGCCTTGGTGCCCTTTTCCTTGGCAATCGCCGGGGTCCAGTCATTGCCTTGCCAGTCGACCAGGTGAGCGGGCAGCTCGTCGGTCATCGACTCCCACCACACGTCGCCGTCGTCGGTCAGGGCCACGTTCGTGAAGATCACGTCACGGTCGAGCGACTTCATGCAGTTGAAGTTGGTCAGCGTGTTGGTGCCAGGGGCCACGCCGAAGTAACCGGCTTCGGGGTTGATGGCGTACAGCTTGCCGTCGGCACCGGGCTTGATCCAGGCGATGTCGTCACCGATGGTGGTGACCTTCCAGCCGTTGTAGCCCTCGGGCGGGATCAGCATGGAGAAGTTGGTCTTGCCGCAGGCCGAGGGGAAGGCAGCAGCGACGTGGTACTTCTGGCCTTCGGGGTTGGTCACGCCCAGCAGCAGCATGTGCTCGGCCAGCCAGCCCTGGTCACGGCCCATCGTGGAGGCGATGCGCAGTGCGAAGCACTTCTTGCCCAGCAGCGCGTTGCCGCCGTAGCCCGAACCGTAGGACCAGATTTCGCGGGTCGTGGGGTAGTGGACGATGTACTTGGTGTCAGGGTTGCACGGCCAGGCCGAGTCTTGCTGACCGGCTTCCAGCGGGGCGCCCACGGTGTGCACGCAGGGCACGAACTCGCCATCGGTGCCCAGCACGTCGATCACGCCCTTGCCCATGCGGGTCATGAGCTTCATGTTGACGGCGACATAGGCCGAGTCAGACAGCTCGACGCCGATGTGGGCGATGTTCGAGCCCAGCGGGCCCATCGAGAAGGGGATCACGTACATCGTGCGACCCTTCATGCAGCCCTTGAACAGGGCGTCTTCACCGGTTTGCAGCTTGGCGCGCATTTCGGCGGGCTCACACCAGTTGTTGGTGGGGCCGGCATCTTCCTTGCGCTCGGCGCAGATGAAGGTGCGGTCTTCCACGCGGGCCACGTCGGACGGGTGGGTCCAGGCCAGGTAGGAGTTGGGGCGCAGCTCGGGGTTGAGCTTCTTGAACGAGCCGGCGGCCACGAGCTGGGCGCACAGGCGGTCGTACTCTTCGGTCGAACCGTCACACCAGACGATGTCCTTGGGCTGGGTCAGGGCGGCGATTTCGGCCACCCAGGCGATCAGCTTGGTGTTTTTGACGTAAGCAGGTGCATTCACCTGTACTGCAGCAGTCATGACTCACTCCAGAAAATTAAAAAACAGGGTCTCGACAGCACGGCACCCTGCACCATGCTCTCGACACCCCGCCTTGGCGTGCGGCCCGCGCCATCTGTCGCTGTCCAGCGTACCCGGCAAATCACCGGGGTGAACACACGACAGGCTTATCGGGAACCTTCCATTTTAATCAAGTCGCCGGTTTTTGACACCCCCCTGACCCCGATGCGAACCGGGGACAGACCCCAACCCCCCAAGAAAGCGTGCCCGGCGGTGCTGCTTTTTTGTATCCTGACAGGCTTGCCCGCCCCGCCGGGGCCCTGTTTCGTCGCCCGCCCGCCATGTCTGTCTCCGCCCGCCGCACCTTCCTCACCACGACCCTGAGCGGTCTGGGCCTGCTCGCGGCGCCCTCGGCCAGCCAGGCACAGGGGCGCGTGCCCGCGCGGGCCGACAGCCCCCGCACCGGCGCCGACCCGCTGCTGATCAGCACCGGCCTGACCGGGCGCTGGCAGTCGGCCATGCGCAAGGACCTGGGCTGGACCGCGCGCTTCGAGGCCATGGGCACACGCCAGGTGCTGAACGCCCTGGAACAGGGGAGCATCGACGCCGGCCTGTTCCTGTCGCACCCGCGTGCCGAGGCGCTGGAAAAGGACGGCCTGATCTTCAACCGCCAGACGGTGGCGCGCACCGACGTGCTGTTGCTGGGGCCTGCCGACGATGTCGCTGGCATCCGGGGCGAGGCCGATGCCGCCCGCGCCCTGATGCAGGTGCTGGCGGCGTGCCGGGCCGGCGTGGCCAACTGGCACCCACTGGAGGCCGACTCGCCCCTGGAAGCCCTGGCCCACCGGCTCAGTGGCGGCCAGCTGCGCGCCCTGCTGAGCCTCGCGGCCAGCGTGAAGACGGGGGCCCGCCTGCCCACCTACCGGCTCATGACCCGTGCCCAGTGGCTGGCCACCCCACCGCAGGGCGAGCCGCGCAAGATCTGGCTGGCAGGGGGTCCGAACTTCGTGCTGGAGGCCCAGGTGGCCTGCGCCTTCCGCTCGCGCCACCCGGGTGCCAAGCTGCTGGTGAGCTGGCTGCAATGGCCGCTGGCCCAGAAAGCGGTCAAGGCGAGCCGTCCCGGCTGGCAAGGCCCCAAGGCATGACGATGGACACCTTGCTGCGCGCCTGGCCCTGGCTGCCCACCCTGCCCGACGGCCAGATCGACCTGCCCCTGGTCGGCAACATCGTGGCCGCCAGCATGATGGCCCTGCTGGCCCTGATGCTGTGGATGGGGCAGCGCACCCAGGCCCTCCCCCCCATGAGCCGGCCGCTGGCCCACACCCTGGGCGCCTCGCGCTGGCGCAGTTGGTGGACCCTGGCCATGCAACTGCCCGCGCCCCCGCTCGCCAAGCCCCGCCCCGCCTCGACGTCGGCCCGAGCCCTGAGTGTGGAGCTGCGTCTGCAGCAGCCAGGCCTGGACATCCGCGCGCAGTTTCGCGTGCCCCCGGGCCGCGTCTGTGCCCTGGTGGGCCGCGAGCCCGCCACCCAGAGCGCCCTGTTGCAGGCGGCCGCCGGCCTCATCCCGGCCAAGGGGGGGCGCATCGCGCTGGGGCAGGACACCCTGTATGACGGCAGCGCCCGCATCAACCTGCCCGTGCACCAGCGGCGCCTGGTCTGGCTGGACGCCCACGCCCACCTGTTCGCCCACCTGAGCGTGCGCGGCAACCTGCGCTATGGCCTGCCCCGCGGCGCCGCCCCCGCCGACGCCCCCGACTTCGCGCAGATCGTGGCGTGGCTGGAACTGGCCACCCTGCTGCCCCGCCGCCCCGCGCAGCTCACCGCCGCGCAGCGGGTGCGCGTGGCCCTGGGCCGCGCCCTGCTGTCACGCCCGCAGGCCCTGCTGCTGGACAACCCGCTGGGCGAGGTACCCGCCCACGAGCACGACGAGTTGCTGGAGCTGCTGGCCGAGATCCCCCGCCGCTGGCGCCTGCCCATGGTGCTGGTCAGCCCCAAGATGAGCGAGGTGGTGCGCCTGGCCGACGACGTGCTGGTGCTGCACGAGGGCCGCATGGCCAGTGCGGGGCCAGCGCTCCAGGTGCTCTCGGACGTGTCCCTGTCGACCTTTCTGGAAGGAACGGATGCGGGCAGCGTGCTCGAAGGCGTGGTGCGCCGCCACGACCTGAACTGGCTGCTCAGCGAGGTGGACGTGGGCGGCCAGCGCATCACGGTGCCGGCCATGCTGCACCCCGTGGGCAGCCGGGTGCGCCTGAAGCTGCGCGCGCGCGACCTGAGCCTGCACCACCAACCCCCGAGCGACACGAGCAGCCTCAACTGCCTGCACGGCCGCATCACCCAGGTGATGCTGGCGGGCGAGCATGGCACCTACGGCGCCGTCGGGATCGAGCTGGACCAGGCCCTGGGCCTGCACGGGGATGCGGAGCAGTCCCCACCGGCCGTGTGGGCCCTGTTGACCCGCAAGGCCATTCAACAGATGGACTGGCAGCCGGGCAGCCCCTGTGTGGTGGGTTTCAAGGCCATGGCGACCACGGTATCGGCCTGGCACTGAGCCACCGCAAGCGCCCTGCGGGCGAACGGGCGCATACTGCGGCCCCGAACCCTCTGCTCCACCCCTCCTGATTGCGCCCGATCATGTCCACGCTGCTGCCGCGCCAGATCCTGTCGGTCAACACCGCCTTGGCCACCCCCCTTGAGATCGACGGCCGCCGCGTGCTCAGCGGCATCGGCAAGCGCGCGGTCAGCACCCCGGCCGACCCCCAACGCATCGGCGTGCAGCGGCTGGGCCTGGCGGGCGACGAGCAGGCCGACCTGACGGTGCACGGGGGTCTGAGCAAGGCCGTGTATGCCTACCCCCACGAGCACTACGCCTTCTGGCAGACCGTGCGTGCCCAGGCGAGCGCACAAGCCTGGGACGAGGCCCTGCCGCACGGCATGCTGGGCGAGAACCTGACGCTGACCGGTTTGCTGGAGGCCGACGCCTACGTGGGCGACCAGTTGAAATTCAGTGACTGCGTGCTGGCGATCAGTGAACCGCGCCGGCCCTGCTTCAAGTTCGACGCGATCATGGGCTTCAAGCAGGCCACCAAGATGATGGCGCAGTCGGGCTACTGCGGCTTCTACCTGTCGGTGATCCAGCCCGGCACGATCGCCGCAGGCGAGACGTATGAACTGGTCCCCGGTGCGCGCGAGGTGAGCATCAAGGAGCTGTTCAGCGCCAAGATGAACCGGCGGCACCTGGACTGAGCCACCGGCGCCACGGCCTCAGCAGTAGGTGAGGTCCGGCTCGGGCAAGGCCTCGACCTGCGGGCGGGCCAGCAGGTAACCCTGGAACATCGAGACCCCCATGCCTCGCAAGGTGTCAAGCTCTTGCGGCGTCTCGATGCCTTCGGCCACGATCTGACAGCCCAGCGCCTTGCAGGTGCCAATCACCCCACCCACGATGGCGCGGCGCACCGGATCGCGGTCGATGTCGCGCGTCAACGCCATGTCGAGCTTGACGATGTGCGGCTGAAACTCGGCCAGCAGGTTCAAGCCCGAGTAGCCCGCGCCAAAGTCGTCGATGGCCGTGAGGAAGCCGCGCTGCTGATAGTCCTTGATGATGCGCAGCGCGTGGGCCGGATCATGGATCTTCTCGCCCTCGGTCAGCTCGAAAATCAGCCGATCCGGGGGGAAGCCCACCTTGCGGGCCGCCGCCAGCGTCAAGCGGATGCAGGTGGCCGGCTCGTACACCGCGTTGGGCAGGAAATTGATCGACAGATAGGTCGACATGCCCAGACGCTGCGCCGTTTCGATGGCCAGCACGCGGCAGGTCTGGTCAAAGCTGTACATCTCTTCCGGGGCCACGGCGGCCAGCACCTCACCGGCGGACGCGCCCTGGGCGCCCCGGACCAGGGCCTCGTAGGCAAAGACGGTGCGCGTGTCCACATCCACAATGGGCTGGAACGCCATCTTCAGATCGAGGTGAAATGGCTTCGCATTGCGGCACCGAATGCAGCCGATGAGCTCGTCATCGGCGTCGGCGAAAAAGTCAGACAAGTACACACCACGTCCTGATGACGGTGAAACGGAAGCGACCGTTTGTACCACGTCTGACTCGAAAGCGGGATCGCCCGCCAGATCACCGCACTGGGTTGCTCACCCCCGAGGCCACATGTCCGGAAGGCACATGGGGCGCGGCATTGTCGACATGACCGGTCTGGTCGTCGAAGAAGAAGTCGGGTTCGAACTCGCGCAGGAATTCGCCCTTGGGCAGGCCGCCCAGGAACAGCGCCTCGTGCACGTCGATGCCCCAGTTCATCAGGGTGCGGATGGCGCGCTCGTGCGCCGGGGCGCCGCGCGCGGTGACCAGCGCGGTGCGGATGCGCATGCCATTGGCGCCGCCGCTGGCCGCGTGTTGCTGCAGGGTGTGCAGGGCCTGGAGCAAGGGCTTGAAAGGCCCATCGGGCAGGGGCTGCTCGGCCAAGGCGACCTCGTGGGCCTGGAAGGCGTCCAGCCCGCCACTTTGGTAGACCTGTTCGGCCTCGTCCGAGAACAGCACGGCATCGCCGTCGAACGCGATGCGCACTTCATGCGGATGGGCCTCGCCGGCGCGGGCGGCATGGGGCAGCACGCGCGCGGCCGGCACGCCCGCGGCCAGGGCCGAGCGCACATCGGCCTCGTTGGCCGACAGGAACAGGTGGGCCTGCAAGGGCCGCAGGTAGCGCCAGGGACTTTCACCGCGCGTGAACACGCCGCGCTCGATGGGCAGACCGTAGTGGCGTGCCGACCGGAACACCCG
>JAGNPA010000189.1 GCA_017989885.1 Aquabacterium sp. | reverse complement strand
TGCAGGCCTATGCCTTGATGACCACCTCGGCCGACACCGGCGCGGTGCGCGACATCACCCAGCTTCAGCGCTGAGGATCGGCGCGGTCGCTGTCCAGCCGCTTGAGCTGGGCGGCGGCCATCGCGCCATACATCGGCGGGCTGATCACCCGCGACACGCCACTGGCAACCACACTGCAGGCCATGAGACTGAGCACCAGTCCATGGCCTTCAATCATTTCCATGACGATGATGAAGGCCGTGATCGGGGCCTGCGTGACCGCCGCCAGGAAGCCCGCCATGCCCAGGGCGATCAGCGCGGGCGTGTTCAGGTGCCCGGTCAACTGGGCGATCTCGTTGCCAATGCCGGCGCCCAGCGCGAGGGCAGGCGCAAACACCCCGCCAGGCACGCCGCTCCAGGCCGACAGCCAGGTGGCAATGAAGCGCAAGGGCACATAAAAGCCATTGGTCGGGTCTTTGCCTTCGAGCAGGGCGCGCGTGGCGTCATAGCCGCTGCCCGATGAGGCCCCCTGGCTGACCACGCCGATGATGGCGATGACCAGCCCACAGCCCGCCGCAAAGCGCACCGGATAGTGCTTGCGCCACTGGCTGAAGCGATCAGATCCCCCACGAGCCGCCTGCACCAGCAAGCGCGCAAACAGCCCGCCCAACAGGCCCGTGGACACGGCAATGAGCACCCCGGACCCCAGCGACGACCAACCGAAGTCCCCCGCCGAAATCTGGCCGAAGTAGCTGACGTTGCCGAACACCGACATGCCGATCAGACCCGCCAGCACGATGGCGGCAATCAACAGCCCACTGGAGCGGTGCTCGGGCCGACGCGACAACTCTTCGATGGCGAACATGACCCCACCCAGTGGCGTGTTGAAGGCCGCCGCAATGCCGGCTGCGCCACCGGCGACGATCAGGCCATGGTCGTTGATGCTGCTGCGCTGAGGCAGCCAGTGGCGCGCGGCATGCATGATGCCGGCCCCCACCTGCACCGACGGCCCCTCGCGGCCCGTGGCCAGTCCGGCAAACAGGCCGCCGACCGTCAGCACGATCTTGGCCGCCGCCAGTTTCAGGGAAATGAACAGGTGGCGCTGCTCAGGTGGGGTCTGCACGTCAAGCGACGCGAGAACCTGGGGGATGCCCGAGCCGGCGGCGCCGGCAAAATAGCGGTTGGTGCACCACACCAAGGCCGCAGTGAGCGTCGGTGTCCACACCAAAGTCAGCCAGGGCGAGTATGCTGACAGGGCAAAAAATGCCGCCAGGGCATGTTCGCTCAACCAGGTGAGCAACACGACACTCAGGCCCGCCAGGGTGGCAAAGCTCAGCACCACAGCCCGTGCAGCCCAAGGGCGCCAATCTGCCAGTTCTTTGGCGTGTTCGGCGGTCTCGTCAGGTGGGGTGTCGGGCGGCGTCATGTTTTCAGTCACAACAGGTTTTCATGTCCAGACTCAGTCCTTCGTCAGAATCCGAGCCCGATTCGGTCGCACTCACACCCCAGGCCGCCATTGTGCTGCGGCAGTTTCGTGTGGTGTTCAACGCCATCAAATCGCACTTCCAGCGTGTCGAGTCTCAGTCGGGGTTGGGCGGGGCGCAGTTGTGGGCCTTGAGCATCGTGTCCCGCCATGCCGGCACCGAGGTGGGGGCGCTGGCACATGCCATGGACATCCACCAGTCCACGGCCAGCAATCTGGTGCGCGCCCTGGTGAAGAAAGGACTGATCCGCAGTGCCCGCGACGACGAAGACCGCCGGGTCGTGCACCTGCACGCCACGGCCGAAGGTGAGGCCCTGCTGGCCAATGCACATGGCCCCTTCGCGGGCTTGCTGCCCGACGCCTTGCAGCGCTTGGACGCGGACACGCTCACACGTCTGCATACCGATCTGGGGCATCTGATCGCCCAACTGGGCGTGGAAGAAGTGGGCACGGCGGCACAAACACCCTTGGCTGAGCTGTGAAAGCATTTGTCACAATATAATGGTGAGGTAACGAAGGCGCGAAAACGCGTCGTTGCAACACCAGTGATATGGAGTGTCTTGAAGGGCCTGCCTCACCGCAGGCCCTTTTTTTTTGCTCCCGCAACTTGAAATTGGTACATTTGTACAAATGTAAGCCCGACAACAGGCTGTGTCGAGATGGAACAAGGAGAAGCGCATGATCAAAGTGGGATTGATTGGCTATGGCAAGGCAGGGCAGGCCGTGGCCGAGGTGTTGAAGGAAGACCCTCGCTTCGAACTGGTATGGGTCGCCAAGCGCAACCCCTGGCCTGAAGACCAGCCTCTGCCCCTGGGTCTGCCTGTCTTTGCGATGTCGCAAGGCGACTTTGGCGAGTGGCTCGATGCCCACCCGGTCGACGCCTTGGTGGACTTCTCGGACGCCGACACGATCCACCTGTATGGCGAAGAGGTGCGCAAACGTCACCTCACGCTGGTCAGCGCCATCTCGGCGTACAGCGACGAAAGCCTGGCGTATGCCCGCTCCTTGGGTGAGCAGGCCCGCGTGCTGTGCTCGCCCAACATCACCCTGGGCATCAACTTCCTGATCCTGTCTGCGCGGATGCTGCGCGGCATCGCCCCCTTTGCCGATGTCGAAATCCTGGAGCAGCACTTCCGCGAGAAACCCGAGATGTCGGGCACCGCGCGCAAGATCGCCAAGACGCTGGACCTGGACCACGACCGCATCACCTCGCTGCGCCTGGGCGGCATTGTCGGGCTCCATGAGGTCATTTTCGGGTTTCCGCACCAGACGGTGCGCATCACCCACGAGTCCATCCGCCGCGAGGCGTTCGGCACGGGCGCGGCCTTTGCGCTGGGGGAACTCAGCAAGCAGCCCTATGGTTTCTACACGTTTGACGACCTGCTCATGACCATGATCCGTGAGCAACTGACCCAGCCCGAGACGCGGCAGCAGCCTTGAGGCCACGAACGGTCGCAGACTTGCGCTATCGTTCGCCCCATGCTGATTCACCCACAATTTGATCCGATCGCCATTGCCCTGGGTCCGCTCAAGATCCATTGGTACGGGCTGACCTACCTGGCCGCGTTCGCCCTGTTTTATCTGTTCGCCAACGCGCGGGCCAAACAGCCCTTCTTCGCGCAGCGCGGTTGGGACCGCCAGATGGTCGAAGACGTGCTGTTCTTCGGTGTGATGGGTGTGGTGCTGGGCGGGCGTCTGGGCTATGTGTTGTTCTACAAGCCCGGTTACTACTTCAACCACCCCTCTGAAATCCTCGCCGTCTGGCAAGGCGGCATGGCCTTCCACGGTGGCTTGCTGGGCGTGATCACCGCCATGGCCATCTACGCCAAACGTCAGGGACGCCATTTCTTTGAAGTGGCCGATCTGGTGGCGCCTTGTGTGCCCATCGGCCTGGCGGCTGGTCGTTTCGGCAACTTCATGAACGGCGAGCTGTGGGGCCGTGCGGCCGATCCCAGCTTGCCCTGGGCCATGGTCTTTCCGCAGTCGGGCACCGACATCGCCCGCCACCCCTCGCAGATCTACCAGTTCGGTCTGGAGGGCTTGCTGCTGTTCGCGCTGCTGTGGCTGTATGCGCGTCGTGCGCGGCCTCTGGGCGCGGTGTCGGGCATGTTCCTCATGGGCTATGGCAGCTTCCGCTTCATCGCCGAATACTTCCGCGAACCCGACAGCTTCCTGGGCCTGCTGACCTTCAACATGAGCATGGGTCAGTGGTTGTGCGTGCCCATGATCCTGGTGGGCGCGCTGTTCTGGGGCATGGCGCAAAAAAACGCCTTCCGGCCCGAGGACCGAAAGGCGTAAAGAGGTCGGCGGCATCTTCGCGGACCACAGACCCCCGCTGAGGAAGATCACCCGGCTCTGGTGAATCAGGTGATCAACGGGGTTCATGCAAACCGCGTGCCAGACGATGCCGTGCGCTGCCGAATCAGGCTGCTTGGCGGTCTGCCACCCCGTGTCGGGTGTAGAGAAAGTCGAGCACCGCCTTGCGGCAGCCCATGTAGGTCGGGTCTTCGGCCAGGGCCACGCGGTTGCGCGGTCGGGCCAAGGGCACTGGCAATACCTCGCCGATGGTGGCCGCCGGGCCGTTGCTCATCATCACGATGCGGTCCGACAGCAGCACCGCTTCGTCCACATCGTGCGTCACCATCACCACGGTGCAATGCGCCTTGGCCACGATCTTGAGCAGCTCATCCTGCAAGTGAGCGCGGGTGAGGGCGTCCAAGGCGCCAAAGGGCTCGTCCATCAGCAGCACCTTGGGCTCCATGGCCAGCGCACGGGCAATGCCCACGCGCTGCTTCATGCCCCCGGAGATTTCATGAGGGCGCTTGTGGGTGGCATGGCTCATGCCCACCAGCGCCAGGGCGTCGTGCACCCGTTGCTTGAGCTGCTCCTTGCGCTCCTTGCCCCCAAACACCCGCTCCACCGCCAGGTAGACGTTGTCGTGGCAACTCAGCCAGGGCAGCAGCGAGTGGTTCTGAAAGACCACGGCCCGCTCAGGCCCCGGGCCAGCAATCTCGCGACCATCGCAGATCAGCCCGCCCTGCGTCGGGGACAGCAGGCCGGCGATCAGATTGAGCAGCGTGGACTTGCCGCAGCCCGAGTGACCGATCAGGGTGATGAACTCGCCCTGGGCGATGCCCAGGTTGATGTCGCTCAGGGCATGGAAGCGCCCCTTTTTGGTGTGGAACACCATTTCGGCGCGATGGATGTCGATGAAGTGGGTCATGACGTGCTCCTGTCAGGTGTGCGGGTCATTCAAAGCTGAAGCGCTTGGCGATGGCCACCAGCGCCTGCTCCAGCAGCAGGCCGACGATGCCGATCACGAAAATGGCGATCAG
>JAGNPA010000010.1 GCA_017989885.1 Aquabacterium sp. | reverse complement strand
TGGGGATGATGGCCAGCGCGCTGGGCTTGCTGCTCGGTTGGGGCTTTCACCACGTCTTCGTCCACATCCTGTCCGATCTGGTCAACGTGAGCCTGCCGAATGCCGGCTGGCAACCCGTCTTGCTGGGCGTGGGCACGGGCGTGCTGCTCACCCTGGGTTTTGGCCTGCCCCCCGTGCTGCAATTGGCCCGGGTGCCGCCCCTGCGCGTGCTGCGGCGCGACCTGGGGCAGGTGAGGGTGCTGTCCCTGGGCATGGCCGTGCTCGGCATCGGTGCCCTGTTCGGCCTGCTGATGGTGGTGGCGCAAGACCTCAAGCTGGGCGCCATCGCCCTGGGCGGCTTCGTGCTGGCCATGCTGGTGTTTGCTGTCTTCGCGGCGCTGGCCGTGTGGGTGCTGCAGCGCGCCGCGCAAGCCTTCGCGGGCCGCCTGCCGCCCTGGCTCACCCTGGCCACCCGCCAGCTCACGGCGCAGCCCGGGCACACCATCGTCCAGGTCTGCGCCCTGGGCGTGGGCTTGTTGGCCCTCATGCTCCTCATCCTCATCCGCACCGACCTGGTGGCCAGCTGGCGTGCCGCGACCCCACCCGACTCCCCCAACCGCTTCGTCATCAACATCCAGCCCGATCAGGTGGACGACTTCCAGGCGACGCTCAAGCAAGCCGGCGTCAACCAGTACGACTGGTACCCCATGGTGCGGGCGCGCCTGCTCAGCATCAACGGCCAGCCCGTGCGCGCACAGGACTATGTCGAAGAGCGCGCCCAGCGCCTCGTCGAGCGCGAGTTCAACCTCAGCTACGCCGCCCAGCCCCCGGCGCACAACCCGGTCGTGGCCGGTCGCTACCAGAGCGAAGAGCCCGATGCCTTCAGTGTCGAGGCCGGTCTGGCCGAGACCCTGGGACTCAAGATGGGCGACCGCCTACGCTTTGACATGGCCGGCGTGCAGCACGAAGGCCGTGTCACCAGCCTGCGCAAGGTCGACTGGGCCTCCATGCGCGTCAACTTTTTCGTGATGGCCCCCTCCAAGGCCATGCCCGACTGGCCTTCCACCTACATCACCGCCTTCCGCATGCCCGAGCAATCCCAGCTCGACCGCACCCTGATCCAGCGCTTCCCCAACCTCACCGTGGTGGACGTCTCGGCCACGCTCAACCAGATCCAGCGCGTGCTGGCCCAGGTCATCACGGCGGTCGAGTTCCTGTTCATCTTCACGCTGGTCGCCGGCCTGATCGTGCTGATGGCCGGCCTGATGACCTCGCGCGAGCGCCGCGCCCGCGAATGGGCCATCTTGAGGTCCCTGGGGGCCACCCAAGACCTGCTGGCGCGCGTGCAGCGCATCGAGCTGCTGGGCGTGGGGGCCTTGGCCGGCGCCTTGTCGGCCGCCGCCGCCCTGGCCATTGGGGCCGTGCTGGCCGCCAAGGTGTTCGACTTCGCCTGGCAGGCACCCCTGTGGTGGCCCCTGCTGGGGGCGGTCTCCGGGGCCTTGCTGGCCTGGCTGGCGGGTTGGTGGAGCTTGCGAGGCGTGGTGCAGCGCCCCGTGGCGCTCACCCTGCGGCAAGCCGAATGACGATGGGGCAGGGCAGGGGCGATGTCCTATGGCCCCCAGCTGCCGCCCGCCGCCGTGCGGGCATGAAAAAGCCGGCACGCAGCCGGCTCATTCCTCAGGCAAAAACCTGCGGCATCAGGTCGCGCTCAGGCTGTTGATCAGGCCCATCTCGGCGCTGCCCATCAGTGACTCGATGTCCATCAGGATCAGCAGACGGTCGCTCACATTGGCGATGCCCGTGATGTAGGTCGTGTCCACGATCGAGTTGCTCATCTCGGGTGCGGGCTGGATCATCTGCTCGGTCAGCTGCATCACATCGCTCACCGAGTCCACCACGGCGCCCACCACACGGCCACGCACATTCAGCACGATCACCACGGTGAAGCTGTTGATCTCGGCCTCGCCATTGGCGTTCAGGCAGTTGAACTTGATGCGCAGGTCCACGATGGGCACGATCACGCCGCGCAGGTTCACCACCCCCTTGAGGTAGGACGGGGCGTTGGCGATCTTGGTCGGCGGCTCATACGAGCGGATTTCCTGCACCTTCAGGATGTCGATGCCGTACTCTTCGCTGCCCAGCCGGAAGGTGAGGTACTCGCGACCCGGAGGGGCATGGCGCACCTGACGCGACGGCGTGTTGCGCAAGGCCAAGGAAGAAGTCTGGGCACCACCTTGCGTGGATGCACCCGTCAGGGTCTGGGGGGCGGTAGCTTGCAGGGTGTCCATGCTCGTCCTCTGTCGATTCAGCGGCGCCACGCAAGGGCGCACTCATTGAAACTGTTACTTCTGTGAGTATCTGCCAGATATTCGGAAAGACAAGTGCAAAACGCACGCTCGCCGCCCCCCAGGCAGTCCGATGGGGTTCAGCGTTGCGTGGACCACTCACTCAAGGGCACCGGCCGGCCAAACAGGTAACCCTGGTAGGCCAGGCAGCCGATCGAGCCCAGCTTGGCGCGCTGCGCTTCGTCCTCCACCCCCTCGGCGATCACGCCCATGCCCATGCTGTGGCCCAGCGCCACGATCGTGCGGGCGATGGCGGCATCGTTCGGGCTGTGACAAATCTCGCGCACAAAGCTCTGGTCGATCTTGAGCTGGTCCAGCGGCAAACGCTTCAGGTAGGACAGGGACGAGTATCCAGTCCCGAAGTCATCGAGCGAGAAGCTCACCCCGATGTTTTTGAGCGCGCTCATCTTGGCAATGATGTCCGCCACGTTGGACACCAGCATGCTCTCTGTCAACTCCAGCTTCAAGCGCTCCGGGCGTGCGCCCGTGCGGGCCAGCACCGCCTTCACCTGGTCGACAAAGTCAGCCTGACGGAACTGCCGCGCGCTGATGTTGATGGCCAGCGTGAGATCTGCCGTCTCTGCCTCGCGGGACCAGTCCAGCAGCACCTGGCAGGCGGTCTCCAGCACCCACAAGCCGATGGGCACAATCAGGCCCATCTCCTCGGCCACCGGAATGAACAGGTTGGGCGGCACCATGCCACGCTGCGGATGCGGCCAGCGGATCAGGGCTTCGGCACCGGTGGTGCGACCCAAGTGATCCACCTGGGGCTGGTAGTAGAGCTGGAACTGCGACTCGCTCACGGCGGAGCGCAGGTCGGCCTCCATTTGCGTGCGGGCCATCAGCTTGGCCTGCATCTGCGGATCGAAGAAGCGGAAGGTGTTGCGCCCGGCGCTCTTGGCCTGGTACATCGCCAAATCGGCCTGCTTGAGCAAGTCGTCGAGGCTGTGCTCATGGTCGATGAACAGGGTCACGCCAATGCTGGGGCTGTTGAGGTAATCGCGGTCGCCCAGGCGGTAGCGCTGCGACAGGGCCTGGTGGATCTTCTCCACCACGCTTTCTGCGCGCGTGGCAGCCTGCTCGGCGTCCTCGTGCAGGCTCTCCACAATGACCACGAACTCGTCGCCACCCAGGCGCGCGATCGTGTCTCCCTCACGCAGGGTGCTCACCAAGCGCTCGGCCACCTGCCGCAGCAATTGGTCGCCCACCGCATGCCCGGCCGTGTCATTGAGGTTCTTGAAATTGTCCAGATCCATGAACAGCAAGGCACCGTACCGGCGATTGCGCTTGCTCGTGCTCATGGCGTGCTGCAGACGGTCCATCAGCAGCCGTCGGTTGGGCAGCTGGGTCAGCGGGTCGTAGAACGCCAGGCGCTCGATCTCCTGCTCGGCGGCCTTGCGCCGGGTGATGTCACGCACCAGACCCACGAACATGGGCACCCCGCCACGCGTCACCTGCGACACCGCCAGCTCGATCGGGAACAGATGTCCGTTCCGGTGCTGCCCACGCAGTTCACGGCCCACGCCGATGATGCGCGAGTGGCCGTTGTCCACATAGTCACGCAGATAGCCGTCGTGCGCCTCACGGTGCGGCGAAGGCATCAGCATCTTGACGTTCTGTCCGACAACTTCGGCGGCGGTGTAGCCAAAAATCTGTTCGGCTGCCGGGTTGAAGGACACGATCAGGCCGCGCTGGTCGATGGTGATCAGACCATCCACGATGTTGTCCAGCACCGCTTGCGTGTAGTCCGCCTGTTCCTGCAAAGCGATCCGGGCTTGCTGCTGGGCACTGATGTCGATCTGCGTGCCGAACATCAGATGGGGGCGTCCCTCCGGCGTCCAGGTCGTGACCCGCCCACGCGTGTTCACCCACACCCAGTGCCCATCCTTGTGCCGCATGCGGCACTGCGTTTCATAGTCGCTGCGCTTGCCCGCAAAATGCTGCGCCAGCAAGGCCTCGGCCTCGATCAGGTCATCCGGATGCAGCAAGCCCTTCCAGCGGTCCACATGGTGAGGTGCCAGCTCGTCGAGGGTGTAGCCCAGCATGGCGGCCCAGCGATCGTTGAACACCGCCTCACCCGTCTGAACGTTCCACTCCCAGGTGGCAATGCGCGCACCGTCGATCACCGCGGCCAGGCGTTGCTTGTTTTGCCTGATGCGCTCGGCGTCCCCTTTTTCGCGGGTGATGTCTGACTCGATGGCAATGAACCCTTGCAGGCCACCCAGCGGGTCGCGCAGCGGATTGCAGTTGATGCGCACCCAGTAAGGCTGCCCGCTCTTGTGGTAGTTGACCACGTCCACCGTGAACGCCTCGCCCCGGCTCAAGGCCTCGCGCATCAGCGTGATCGTTTGCGGATCGGTCTCGGCTCCCTGCAGCAAGTCGCCGGGGCGGTGTCCCATCAGCTCCTGTAGCTCATAGCCCGACAGACGGGTGAAGCCCTCGTTGATCCATTCGATGCGACCGTGCTGATCGGTGATCACCACCCCGTTGGTGGTCTCGCTGGCCACACGGGAGAGGCGTGCCAGCTCGATCAAAGCCCGCTCGTGCTTTTGCTGCACCCGTGCGGCACCGATCAGTTGCCCGATGGTGGTCAGCAGCGGATGCAGGAAATCGACCAGGGCCAGGTCATAGCCCCCAGGGCGGTTGGCCAGCCCCAGCATCGCCACCATCTTGCCGCCATGGTGAATCGGGATGCCCAGAAAAGCGTTCAGCGCCGGATGCCCAGGCGGCAAGCCACCCCGGCGCGGGTCCTCGGCGGGGGTGTTGGCAATCACCACCTCACCACTCGACAAGGCTGAGCCAAACAGTGAACGCGGCTGGTTGAACACCATCCCCTGCGGCGCATGGGCGGCGTAGAACGCGATCGAAGCCTCATCCCAGGCGATGTTGGTGATCGCGTGGGTGATCAGGTAGGGCTGCTCATCGGCGTTGTAACGGACCTCGCCCACAAAGCCATAGGCGCTGTGCGTCAGGGCCAGGGTGTCGTTCAGCAGGGTCTCGAACGCCTTCTTGCGATCCGGCTCCTGAATGAAGGTCAACTGGGCGCGTGCCACGACCTCACCCAGGCGCTGCGCCGACTGCAGCGCCACGCTTTGCTCATGCAGATCGACGTGCCCAATGGCCTGCTCGACACAGTCTGCCAGGTCGCGCAGCGACTGGCGTTCGGCTTGCGTCAGGGGCGCACGCGGCTTGTCATCCAGGATGCACAGCGCGCCAATCCGCAGGCCATCACCCACCGTCAAGGGCGCGCCAGCGTAATAGCGAATGCGAGCCGTGCCGGTGACCAGCGGGCTGTGCTGAAAACGTGCGTCGAGCAGGGCATCCGGCACTTCCATGATGTCCGCCTGCGCAATCGCGTGCGCGGTGAAAGACACTTCGCGCGCCGCGCCGTTGATGTCCAACAGCCCCTGGCGTGACTTCAGCCACAGTCGCTGGTCGTCCACCACCGACACCAGGGCCACCTTGACGCCGAACATCTGCCTCGCCAGGCGGGTCAGGCGATCGAACTTGTCTTCGGGCTGCGTGTTGAGCAGCCCGGTGGCTTTCAATGCGGCCAGACGCGCGGTTTCAGCGCCCGATGGCTCAGAATCTTGCATGGGTTCCAGGATGCTCGGCGGCAAAAAAGGAGGGGTGGGCAGCACGCACCCTCAAGCCCAGGCAAGCGTCATCGGCCACGCAGGCACACGCACCGCTCACCCTCGTGCAACCGCCGTGTTGCGACGGTGCGTAGTGTAACGGTGGGCGTATCTCCCAGCGCCGGCCTCAGGGTTTGGGGCCACCCTGCGTGCCCCGTCTGCTTTGAGACTGGTTGCTGCCACCCACATGGGCCTCGCGATCGCTGCGGCTGTCGGGCGTGCGCTGCCCCTGGTTCAACTGCGTGGCGTCCTGATCACCCATTTTGTTGGTGTCGTTGGCCACCTTGCCGGTGTGCGGTTCCTGCGCGTCGCGCGGATTTTGATGTTTGCTCATCACGGTCTCCTGTTGACCTTGCGACCAGGTTTGATCGCTCGGCTCATCATAGACACCCCATCGCGGCCAGTCCACGTTTAATGCATGGCAAAGAAGTTCGTGTCGGGATTTTTTACATGCGGAGTGTCATGGGTTTCAAATATCAATGTAGGTCATTGATTTGAAAGGGTGGTATGGGGTGGCACGGAAATGGCTTGTCAGATGGCATTGTCCCATCTGGAAGTTCCCAACATGAAGTACCGTCACCTTGCCGTCAGCGTTTTGCTTGCCTCCATCGGTGTTGCCCAGGCTGCGCCTGTGACCACGGTGGCTTCGGAAGATTTCAGCTACGGCTCTCCCACTGCGGGCAGCATCAACCTGTCGGGCCTGAATGGTGGTACGGGTTGGGCGGGTGCCTGGGCCGGCGCATCTGCGGCCACCGTGGTCGGTGGCGCCATGCAGGTGGCCGGCAACAGCAACAGCCTGGCGACCCGCCAGCTCGCCACGTCGATCTCGCGCGACGTTCTCGTCGACTTCCAGTTCACGTTGGCGGCCGGCGCGATCGACCGGAACGACTTCCTGGGCCTGTGGTTCGGCAACTTCAATGGTCCGAACATCGGCATGAAGGGCAATTGCGACATGAGCAGTGGCTGCACCAGCGACTTGTTCGTGCGCACCAATGGCTCATCCGGCGCCTTCAGCACCGATCTGAGCTTGGGCGGCACCGTGCGTCTGGTGGGCCTGCTCGAAAAAACCGGCACCTCCAACGTGTTCAACCGCTATTCGCTGTGGGTCGACCCCACTGCCGAAGAGTTCGACACCCTGACGGGCGCCGACGCGGTCTACACCGGCTCCTCTGGCCTGGCCTCGTTCAGCAGCATCGGCTTCCGGTCTGTCAATCTGGACGGCGGTGACCGCCTTCGGATCGACAACCTGAAAATCAGCCTGATTCCCGAGCCCGCTGCGCTGGGCTTGCTGGGTGCCGCTTTCCTGGGCGCCTCACTCGCTTCTCGCCGCAACAAGAAAGCCTGAGTGTCAGCGGCGCCCTTGCGCGCCTTGACTCGACACCCCAGATGTGAAAAACCCCGCCAAAGCAAAGCTTCGCGGGGTTTTTCATTGGGCAGTCGTCAAACGTTGAACAAGAAGTTCAACACGTCGCCGTCCTTGACCACGTACTCCTTGCCTTCCGCGCGCATCTTGCCCGCGTCCTTCGCACCCGCTTCGCCCTTGAACTGGATGAAGTCTTCGAACGCGATGGTCTGGGCGCGGATGAAGCCCTTTTCGAAGTCGGTGTGGATCACGCCAGCAGCCTGCGGGGCCGTGTCGCCCACATGGATGGTCCAGGCGCGCACTTCCTTCACCCCAGCGGTGAAATAGGTCTGCAGGCCCAGCAGCTTGAACGCGGCGCGGATCAGGCGGTTCAGGCCCGGCTCATCCTGGCCCATCTCGGCCAGGAACATGGCGCGGTCTTCGTCTTCCATCTCTGCCAGCTCGGCTTCGGTCTTGGCGCAGATGGCCACAACTTCACCCTTTTGCGCTGCAGCGTACTCACGCAGCTTGTCCAGCATCGGGTTGTTCTCGAAACCGGTCTCCGACACATTGCCCACGAACATGGCCGGCTTGGCCGTGATCAGGCACAGCGGCTTGACGATGGCCCATTCTTCCTTGCTGAAGTCAATCGAGCGCACAGGTTTGGCCTCGTCCAGCGCAGCCTGGCACTTTTCCAGCACCTTCACCAGGGCGGCGGCTTCCTTGTCGTTGCCCGAGCGGGCGGCCTTGTTGTAGCGGTGCAGGCTCTTTTCCACGGTGCCCAGGTCGGCCAGACACAGCTCGGTCTGAATGACCTCGATGTCGGCGATCGGGTCCACCTTGCCGGCCACGTGGATCACGTTGTCGTCTTCAAAGCAGCGCACCACGTTGACGATGGCGTCGGTCTCGCGGATGTGCGAGAGGAACTGGTTGCCCAGGCCTTCACCCTTGGAGGCACCGGCCACCAGGCCAGCAATGTCCACAAACTCCACGATGGCGGGCAAGATGCGCTCGGGCTTGACGATCTCGGCCAGCTTGTCCAGACGCGGATCGGGCACTTCCACCACACCCACATTGGGCTCGATGGTGCAGAAGGGATAGTTCTCGGCGGCAATGCCGGCCTTGGTCAAAGCATTGAAGAGGGTGGACTTGCCGACGTTGGGCAGGCCCACGATGCCGCACTTGAGACTCATGGAAATTCCTTTGAAATCAGACGCTGCGCATCCATGGGCCCTGGGGGCGGAACGCACTGCTCTGACCCGCGCTGGATCAGCGTGGTGGTGGTGATCGTTGCCGATGCGGTGCACCACCGACCTCATGGTGAGGGGGATCCTCAAGCGGGGCGGGCTTTGCATCGGGAAGCGCTCATTTTAACCTGTCGTGGTGCGCCCCCTGGGGGCGTTCGCCCGCCATGCGCCACCTCAAGCCCGCGGCTTCTGAATTCAGTTTAGATTAACGGGCTTGCGGCGCGTCTTTGTGCGCGGTCGCATTTCTTCCCAATCTGGATGGTTCTCATGAGTGCGACCGGTTTCGATGTGTGTGTGAGTGGTTCGGGCGCCGTGGCCATGAGCCTGACCCTGGCCTTGTCCGCCGAGGGCTGGCGTGTGGCCTGGGCTCGCTCGCCCGAGGCCACATCCCCTGCAAAAGCCGATGTGCGAACCTACGCCCTCAACGCGCGCGCCATCACCTTGCTGGAGCGTCTGCGTGTCTGGCCCGCCCTCAAGGCTTTTTCCTCCCCCGTTTTCGAGATGAAGATCTGTGGGGATGGCGGCGGCGCGCTGTCCTTCTCGGCCTGGCAGCAGCAGGTGACCGAGCTGGCCTGGATTGTGGATGCGGCCGCCCTGGAGCGTCTGCTGGGGGAGGCGTTGCGCTTTGCGCCCCGTGTCGAGATCGTGCCGCCGCTGCAAGGCGCGCAGGCGCCGGTCAAGGCCGCCCTGCTGGCCATCTGCGAGGGCAAGCATTCGGGCACCCGCGCCGACCTGGGCGTCGAGTTCGCGCGCCAGGACTACGGGCACTGGGGCGTGGCCACCCGCCTGAAGGCCGAGCGCCCCCACAACGGCGTCGCCCGTCAATGGTTCCGCTCCCCCGACATCCTCGCGCTGCTGCCTTTCAATCAGCCCGACCCCGATGCCTCGTATGGCCTGGTCTGGTCCGTGCCGAAAGAGCGCGCCGAGCACCTGCTGTCTCTGAACACGGCCGATTTTGAGTTGGAACTCAACGACGCGGTGCTGCAATCGGCTCCTGAAGCAGCAGAGCAAATCGGGCATCTGAGCGTGGCCTCCGAGGTGGCAGGTTGGCCATTGGCACTGGCGCAGGCTGATCGCTGGATGGGGCCGGGCTGGGTCTTGCTGGGCGACGCAGCCCATCAGGTGCACCCCTTGGCCGGGCAGGGCCTCAACCTGGGCCTGGCCGATGTGGACACGCTGGTCACCGTCCTGCGCGAGGCGCGTCAGCGTGAACCCTGGCGCACGCTGGGTGACGAGCGCACGCTGCGTCGCTATGCTCGGCGCCGCGAAACACCCACGCGTGCCATGGCCGGCCTCACTGACGGCCTGTTGCACCTCTTCGCCGACCAGCGTGGCCCCCTCAAGGACCTGCGCAACGCCGGCATGACCCTGGTCGAGCGCCTGGGACCGGTCAAGCACTGGCTGGTCGGTCGGGCGCTGGACGCCTGAGCGATGCGCTCTGATCACTCACAAAGGAACAAGATGAATGCTGTGTTTCGTGGCCTGACGCTGGCTGCACTTTCCCTCTCTCTCATGGGGGCGGCCCAGGCTCAGGCCGGTGACGTCCCGGCCGCTCAACTCAAGACCTTGCAGCAAAAGCTGTCGCAACGGCTGCCATCGCTGCCCCCCATCGAGTCGGCTCGCACCACGCCCATGAGTGGCCTGATCGAGCTCAAGATCGGCAACACGGTGTTCTACAGCGATGCCACGGGCGAGTACCTCATCGAGGGCCATATCCTGGAGACACGCACCCAGCGCGACCTCACGGCCGAGCGTCTGGAAGAGATCAACCGCGTGACCTTCAACAACTTCCCGTTCCAGGATGCGGTCATGTGGAAGAACGGCAATGGCAAGCGCCGCCTCGTCGTTTTTGCGGACCCGAACTGCGGTTACTGCAAGCAACTCGAGCGTGAACTGCAGAAAGTCAAGGACGTCACGGTCTACACCTTGCTGATTCCCATCCTGGGTGCCGACTCGCGCGCCAAGTCCGAGAGCATCTGGTGCATGAAAGACCGCACGACGGCCTGGCTGGACTGGATGCTGGAGAACAAGGCGCCAGCCCGTGCGTTTGGCCAGTGCGCCACGCCGCTGCAGCGCAACCTGGCGCTGGCGCAGCGTCTGGGCGTGAACGGCACCCCCGCGATGTTCTTTGAGGACGGCACCCGTCTGGCTGCGGCAGCGCCACTCGCGACCATCGAGCAGCGTCTGGCGAAGGCCAGCGCCCAGTCCGGTCGCTGAAGCGCCTCAGGCCTTCAACCAGGCTGCGCGGCGCGTGAGCGCCTGCGCATCCACCGGCGTGTTGGCCACGGTCAGGACCACGGTATCGCCACCCGTGGCGGACAGCACCGGCAGGGTCAGGGTCAGCACACGCTGGTCGCGGCTGACCAGCAGGGGCTGCGCGCGGCTGGCATCGTGCCACTGGGCCAGGTCATCGGCGCGCTTGATGCGCCACTCGCCCAGGGCCAGCAGCTCGTCGCCGGTGCTCAGTCCCATCTGCTCGGCCACGCTGCCATGCATCACGGCGAGCACCTGTTGCGCACCACTGCGCTCCCCAATGCGAGCCCCCAGGCGCTGAGGCAGGCTGCCCGCCTGCGTGTGCCAGTCCACTCCCTGGGAGCGCAACAAGGCGGGCAGGGGCAGGTCGTCACAGCCTTCGGTCCAGGCGTCCAGCAGGGCACGCCAGCGCCCCAACACATCCAGGCTGGCAGGCGCGGAGAACACCTGCGCCGGCGGCACTTGTCCTGCCTCGTCTGCCAGTGCCTGCGCCACATCCGCCTGCGTGATCGCACGCCCCAGCTTCCACAGGCGCAGCATCACCCCGTCCAGGCTCGGGCTTTGGCCTCCTTCGACGGTCGCTGGCAGTTGGCGCAGCGTCAGGTCCAGCGCCAGGGCCACCAGCGAGCCCTTGGTGTAGTAGCTCACCGTGGCGTTCGCGGTGTTCTCATCCTGCCGGTAGTAGCGTGTCCACGCGTCGAAACTCGCTTGCCCCACGCTGTAAGCCAGGCGCCCAGGGGTTGCCAGCACCTGGTTGATCGTCTTGCTCAGCAGCTTCAGATAGGTGGGCGCGTCGATCAGGCCCGTGCGCAGCAGGAACTGGTCGTCGTAGTACGAGGTGAAGCCCTCGAAGAACCACAGCATGCGCGTGAAGTTTTCCTGGGTGTAGTCATAGGGCGCAAACTCGACCGGCTTGAGGCGCTTGACGTTCCAGGTGTGGAAGTACTCGTGGCTGATCAGTCCCAGCAAGGTCGTGTAGCTGTCCTTGTTCAGCGCCCGGCCCGTGCGAGGCAGGTCGCGCCGCCCACAGATCAGCGCCGTGCTCTGGCGGTGTTCCAGCCCACCGTAGCCGTCGTCCACCACGTTGAGCATGAACACGTAGTGATCAAACGGCACCTTGCGGCGCCCATGCCAGAAGGCGATCTGCGCCTCGCAAATGCGGCGCGTGTCGTCCAGCAGGCGTTGGCCATCGAAGTCGTCGGTCGCGCCGGCCACCACAAACTCATGGCGCACGCCGCGCACGGTGAACTCACCGTGCCAGAAGGTGCCCAGCTCCACCGGGTGGTCGATCAGCGCGTCGTAGTTCGGCGCTGCATAGTCGCCCCAGCCCAAGGCGTTCACCTTCACCGCGGGCAGGGCGGTGGCCACGCGCCAGCCTTTGGGCAGGCCCGTGATTCTCACGCGCTGCGGCTGGTCTTCGAAGCCTTCGGCTTTCAGGAACACGCTGGTGCCGTTGAAAAAACCGCGCCGCGCATCCAGAAACGCCGTGCGCACCGAGGTGTCGAACGCGTACACCTCGTAGCGCAGCGTCAGCGCGCCCCGGCCCGCGTTCCCGACCCGCCAGGTGCACTTGTCCACCGGGGTGACCGCCACCGGCTGGCCGCCTTGCGTGGCCTTGATGGGTGACAGGTGGCGCGCAAACTCCCGCACCAGGTAGCTGCCTGGAATCCACACCGGCAGGCTCAAGGTCTGACCCGGTTGGGGACTTGCCACGCGCATCGTGACCTGAAAGCGATGGGTGTGGGCGTCGCCCACTTCGATGCGGTAATCAATCATGGGTGGGCGCAGTGAAAAGCAGCAACAACATCAAGCCGGATCAGATCTGGGCGGCCGCCAGGAAACACGACAGGCTGGCGACCACAGTCAGGCGAAAGCGCAGCGTGAGCCAGCCGGCTGCGCCCATGGCGGGGTAGAGCTTGCGGTCGATCAGGTAGCAGGCGATCAGCACAAAGCCGATCAGCGCCAGGCCCGCGTGAGGCGGCATCAGCACCGCGACCAGGCCGACCAGCGAGTAGCCTATGCCCACCCACAGTGCGCGCTTTTGCAGGTCCGGTTCGTCGGCCGCCGAGCCTGACTGCCACATCAGCATGCCCCAGTGCAGCCCGCCCAGGAAGGAGACGACCAAAGCCGCATAGGCCGTCAGGCCGCGCACCACGAAAAAGAACGGCTCGTCGTCCATGCGCGGCCCCAGCAGCCAGACAAACAAAGCACCGGCCACAAAGGGCACCAGGCCCAGGTGGCCCAGGCGCCGTGCCAGGGTGCCGGGTTCGGCATGATGGTGCGCGGGCAGGTGGGGTAAAGCGGAGGACATGGCAGACAAACCTGTCAAAAGACGGTGAGAGAAAAGGTGCAGTGCAGCATTGTGGCAAGAAGCGCACATCTTGCGCGTTCAGGGGGTGATCGTTGGCAGGCAGGTGGCGCTTGACGCGTTCATGACGCCAGCCAACTGAACACGGCGGGCACCTTGTCCGGCAGGTTCAAGGGGCGTTTGCGCCATTGCTCCACCGTCGCGGTGCGGCTCCAGCCATCGGCCAGCGTCAGGCCACAGCTCACGCTCAGCAGGGTGTCGAGCTGCAGGTGCTGCACCAGGGCCTGCCACAGGGCCGCGTTGCGGTAGGGCGTTTCGATCACCAACTGCGTCTGGTGGGCCTTGCGTGAGAGCTGCTCCAGATCGCGAATGCGCTGCACCCGCTGGCTGGCCTCCACCGGCAGGTAGCCGACAAACGCAAAGCTCTGCCCGTGCAGGCCACTGGCCGCCAAAGCCAGCACCAGCGAGCTGGGGCCGGAAAACGGCACCACCTCGATACCGGCCTTGTGCGCCGCCAGCACCAGGGCTGAACCCGGATCGGCCACAGCGGGCAAGCCCGCCTCGGACATCAAGCCCACGTCCTGTCCCGCCAGGGCGGGCGCCAGCAAGGCGCGAATGGCCTGGTCGTTGCCCGAGCCTGGTTTTTTCTGGCCGCCCTTCGGCGGACGCGGCAACACCTGAATGTCCTGCTCCTGAATCGGCACGGCCAGAGGCGCCACCTCGGCCACCCGCTTCAGAAAGGCGCGGGTGGTCTTGGCGTTCTCGGTCACCCAATGGCGCAAGCCGGCTGCCGCCTGCAGAGCGCCCATGGGCAGCACTTCGCGCAGGTCGGGCAGCGGGCTGTCCTCGGTGTCGCCGGTGCAACCCAGGTCCAGGGTGTTGGGGATCAGCAGCAAGCGACCTTTGGTGCGGGCGTCGGGCGTGTCGTTCACAGGCATGGGCAGGTTCATCAAATCAAACAAGAAAGGGTGGCAGCAGGGTCGCGCGAGTCAAGGGCGGCAGCAGGCGGAGCAGGGCGTCACGTCTGGCACGTCTGGGCAAGTCGGCCCAACTGCGCCAGCACATCCAAGCCGGCGCCTTGCAACAGACCCGTGGTCAAGATCAGGGGCAGTCCCACCAGCGCGGTCGGGTCGTCGGAGTCGATGCGCTCCAGCAAGACAATCCCCAGC
>JAGNPA010000188.1 GCA_017989885.1 Aquabacterium sp. | reverse complement strand
GTGATCCTGCCCCTGCTCGCCACCCAGCTGCTGTGGGTCAATCTGATCACCGACTCCGGCCCGGCGCTGGCCATGGGGATGGACCCGCCCACCGACGATGTGATGGCGCGCCCCCCACGGCACCTGAGCGACCGGGTGATCGACCTGCGCATGTGGATGGACGTGATGCTCAACGGCCTGGTGATTGCCGCATGCACGCTGCTGACCCTGGACTGGTTTTTGCCAGGCGGCCTGATCGAAGGCCACCACAGCCTGGACCTGGCCCGCACCGCCGCCTTCACCGTGCTGGTGTTCGCGCAGCTGTTCAATGCCTTCAGTGCCCGCTCCGATACGCACAGCGCCTTCCACCAGCTCTTCGTCAACCCGTGGCTGTGGGGCGCGGTGGGGCTGTCCGCCCTGCTGCAGGTCGCAGTGGTGCACCTGCCGGTGCTCCATGTCGCCTTCGGCACCGCGCCGCTGAGCCTCGATCAGTGGTTGTTCTGCGTCGCGATGGGCAGCGCCGTCCTGTGGGTCAGCGAGATGAAAAAATGGGCCGGGCGATTGCTCGCCCGACCCACTGAGAAGACACCGCGCTGAGCGATGCCTCATCGGCCGCGATGGTGTCCGATCAGCGGCGGTTGATCTTCCAGGCGCCTTCGCCACGGCCGTCACCGGTGGTCTCACCGCGCTTGGCATCCTTGGCGTAGTAGTACAGCGGCTGGCCCTCCAGGGTCACCTGACGGGTGCCATCCATGCGGATGATCAGCGGATATTCCTTGGTCGCCAGGGTGCCGGTCGACACGGTCAGCGGCGGCCAGTTGGTGGCGCAGGCGTCGTAGCACTCCGACATGCCGGAGTTCTTGCCGTCCTTGGCGTAGGTGTACACCGTCATGCCATTGGGGCCCACCAGCAGGCCGTCGGCCGTGCGCGTCGGGAAACCCTCGGCCGACACCGCAGCCTCATTCGTCATCGTGCCGCAGGCCGTCAACGACAGCGCCACAACCAGTGCGGCAGACATGCTCAAAAGCGATCGCATCATCCATCTCCAGTGCTTACAGTTGACCGTTCTCGTGATGGAACGGCAAGGATCGCTTTATAGAGAATGAATTTGACAGCGCCGTGTCAGCCCTGCCCGGATGCGCTCCGCTCAGTACGCGTAAGCCATGTGCACCACCTTGCGCGCGGTGGCCCGCAGCGAAGCCTCCTGCTGAGACAGCACCTCATCGGTGGCCGACAGCAGCGGGTTGGGCACGCCCAGGTCTTCGGCGCGGCGCACCGCGTTGCGCGACGCGCTCACGGCGTCCAGCCCCAGATTGAACCAAAGCGTGTTGAAGGTGTTGAGGGCCCGCGACATCGCACGGTCGTGCGATTGCAGCGAGTGGATCGAACCCCGCTCCAGCTGGCTGAGATAGGCGTTGGCCACGCTCAAAGGCGCCACGCTCAGTCCCAGCATGAGGTTCAGATTGACGTTCGGATCGGTTTGCATGGTGAGGAGCCCTGAAGGATGACAGACGCGATTCTAGGGTAAACCCTTAAACCATGCCAGCAACCTTCCCTCTCAGGCATCGGACGTGGCTGTGAACCCTGGTGTAATGCCACTTCCTTCACGCTTCAGCGCCTTCCCGTGACGACCCCGCCTCCCACGCCCCGCCGGATCGACCTCGCCACCTACCCGCGCGCCGACATCCTGCGCGCCTTCGCCGACCGCAGCCTGCCCCAGCTCAGCGTCACCTGCGAGGTCGACGTCACCCCCATCCGGCAGGCCTGTCAGGCCCTGGGCGTCTCGTTCTTCCTGGGCATGAGTTACGCGGTGTCGCGTGCGGTGCAAGCCGTACCCGCGTTTCGCCAGCGCGTGATCGACGGTGTGCTGTGCGAATACGACCGCACCGACCCCGGCTACACCGTGGCGCGCGACGGCGGGCTGTTTTCCTTTTGCGACGGCCTGCACCTGGACGACTTTGCCGCGTACTGCCGCGAGAACCAGGCCCGCATGGACGCGGTCAAGCTCACCCCCGACCTGTCGGTGGGCGCCAAGCACCACATGTTCTTCATCACCACGGTGCCGTGGCTCTCGTTCACCGCCTTCACGCACCCCTACGACCCGCTCTACGCCTACATCCCGGTGATCACGCTGGGCAAGTTCACGCCCCGCGGCGACAGTTGGGTGATGCCCGTGGCCGTGCAGGCGCACCACGGCGTGGTCGATGGCATCCACCTGGCGCAGTTTTATGAGGCCTTGGCGGCGGTGCGCTTGCCGTGACGCACCCACGTCAGCAGCATCAGGACCCGGGGACCGACATCAATCCCAGCGGCGGTCGTAGGCAAAGGTCGGCAGGCTCCAGCTGAAATAGATGGCTGCCAGCCGCAGCGACAGGCCGGCCGCAAAGCTGATGACCGTGTTGATTTCCTGATCGACGCCCAGTGCTCTGAGCGAGAGAAACAGCCCACACACCGCCAGCGACACGATCGCGTAGATTTCGCGCTGGAACACCACCGGCACCTGCGCGCACAGCACATCGCGCAAGATACCCCCGAAGATCCCCGTGATCATGCCGGCCATGATCACCACCGCCACGGGGTAGTTCATCTGCAAGGCCACATCGCAGCCAATCAGCGAGAACGCCACCAGCCCCAGTGCATCCAGTACCAGGAAGGTGCGCTTGAGGCGGTGCATGTAGGGCGCCACCACGATGGTCAGCAAGCCCGCCCCGATCACCAGGTAGATGTAAGGGGGGTGCTGCGTCCAGCCGATCGGATAGTGTCCCAGGATCAGGTCGCGCACCGTGCCGCCGCCCAGCGCGGTGACAAACGCCACCACTGCCACCCCGAAGATGTCCATGCTGCGACGCCCGGCTGCCAAGGCCCCCGACATCGCTTCAGCCGTGATGGCCACCAGGTAGATGAAGGTCAGCACAGCACGTCTCCGTCGATCGCGAAAACCAGGATTATCGGCCGGCGACGATCTCCCAGTGAACCACTGGGTCCCCGCCTGTCACCTCAACGACGCCAGAAATGCCGCGTGAACAACACCAACACCGTCAAAAACTCCAGTCGCCCTAGCAACATGGCGAAGCTGAGCAAAGACAACTGAAACGCACTCAAGCCCCCGAAGTGTCCCGCCGGCCCCACCTGCCCCAGCCCCGGGCCGATGTTGTTGACCGTGGCAACCACCGCCGAAAACGCCGTCACGATGTCCAGCCCCGACAGCAACATCAGGAAGGTCAGGCCCATCGTGGCCCCGCCGTAGATCAGCATGAAGCCCAGCACCGCGTGCATGACCGGCGCGGGCACGGTCTGGCCACCCAAGGTCACGGGGTTCACCACCCGGGGATGGATGATGCGCACCAGTTCACGCCGGGCCTGCTTGATCAGCAAGACCATGCGAACCATCTTGATGCCGCCTCCTGTGGAGCCCGCGCACGAGGCGAACGAGCCCAGAAACATCATCAACACCGGCAGGGCCACCGGCCACTGCGTGTAATCCTGCGACGAATACCCGGTCGTCGTCGCCACCGACACCACATGGAACATGGCCGCGCGCAAGGTGTCGGCCGCATGAACCTGAGGCTGATGGTCCAGCAAACTCACGAACACCACCAGCACCGACACCAGCAAGACCACGATGTACATGCGGATCTCCCGGTCGTCGGTGACAGGCCTGAGAGAGCGCGAGCGCCACACCATGAAATAGCGCAAGAAGCTGATCCCCGCCAAGGTCATGAACACCGTCGCCACCCACTCGATCGCCGGCGAGTTCCAATACCCAAAGCTCGCATCGTGCGAAGACAAACCGCCCAGCCCCATGGTCGTGCACATGTGCATGAAGGCATCGGCCCAGCTCATGCCCGCCCAGCGGTAGGCCAGGAAACACGCCACCGACAACACAAAGTACACCGCCCACAGGCCCCGCGCCGTCTCGGCGATGCGCGGCGTGAACTTGGCATCCTTCATCGGCCCTGGGGTTTCGGCCTTGTAGAGCTGCATGCCGCCCAACCCCAGCAGCGGCAGCACCGCCACCACCAAGAGCACAATGCCCAAGCCGCCCACCAACTGCAGGAAACAGCGCCACACATTGACCGACACCGGCAGGTGATCGAGCCCCGACAGGGCCGTGGCCCCCGTGGCCGTCAAGGCACTCATGGCCTCAAAAAAAGCCTTGCTCCAGGTGATGTCCGGCACGGTGAACAGCAAGGGCACCATGGCGTAAAACGTCAGCACCACCCACACCAGGTTGACCAGCAAGAAGCCATCACGCGGCAAGAGCTCACGCTGGTACCTGCGGCTGACCATGAACAGCAGCCAGCCGCTGCCAAACGCCAGCCCGAAGGACGCCCCCCACACCGCACGCAGCGCCATGGCATCTTCGTACCAGGCCCAGGCCAAGGGCACAAAAAACGAAAAGGCGAAGGCCATCAGGATGCGCGCCAGCAAGGCCAGAACCGGACCAAACAACTGCATGGCGATCATCCGAAGAAAGTGGCACCGACCTGAAACAGCTTCTCCACCGCCCGGATCAATCGCTTGTGGGGAATGAAGATGATGATGTGGTCATCCGCCTCGATGAGCGTGTCATGGTGCGGCATCAGCACCTGAGACTGCCGCCCCTCGCCCCGCACGATGGCACCAAACCGTGCCCCGGCAGGCAGCTTGATCTCCTCCACGCGACGCCCCACCAGCCGGGACGTCTTCGCATCGCCCCGCGCCACCCCTTCCAGGGCTTCGGCGGCACCGCGACGCAGGCTGTGCACCCCCACCACGTCACCGCGGCGGATGTGCGTCAACAACTCCCCGATCACCGTCTGGGCGGGCGACACCGCGATGTCGATCATGCCGCCGTTCAACATGTCGGC
>JAGNPA010000187.1 GCA_017989885.1 Aquabacterium sp. | reverse complement strand
GCGGCGCCAGCCTGATCGCCTGCGGACCGGTGCAGCCCACCACCACCAAGGACATGCCCTGGGTGCCCCAAGGCGCCCACAACCTGAGCTGGTGGGTGCGCCACAGCCCCGCGCCGGTGGTGGCCATTGGCGGCCTGCTGACCCCGGACGATGTGCAGGGCGTGGGCCGCTGCCACCCCGCGGCAGCCTGTGTCGTGCGCGGACTGGGGCAGGATCTGCCGGACATGCAGGCCCAGGTGCCTCGCTTGCAGCAAGCCTGGCGGGCCACCCGGCGCGCCGAGCCGGTGACGCTGGCGCACCTGCCCCACCCCTGCCTGCCCACGCATCCCGCCCCGACACCGGCGGTCCACGCCCCCATCCACCGGACAATCCCTGAGCTCGCCGGGCGCCCAAGCACGCTGGCGATGCATACACTGAGCCTATCCGAGGCAACCGGCCTTCCTGCCGACACCCCGCGTGCTGGCCTGCCCGCATCCCCCGCATGAATTCACGCCCCTTCCCCGCCCGACGCCGTAGGTTTCGATGGAGCCGCATCACCCTGCTCGGACTCCCCTTGCTGGTGCTCCTGGTGGTCGGGGCCCTGGCCATGGCGGCCGTGCAGATCCAGGCGGCCGTGCGAGCGTACGAGCTCAGTACCAGCCAGACCGCGAGCGCACACGCCCAGGCCATCAACGCCCTGGTGCGTTACGCCCGCAGCCACACCGAGGCAGACTGGGCCCGCTACCGCGAGGCCATGCGCCTGCCCGACAGCGCACGCCAGACACGTGACCTGCTGCGCCAGTACGGCCCGGAGGGGCTGCCTCAGGTCCAGAAGCTCATGATCGACGCCGGTCGTCACCCGGCCGACGTGACCGCCATGCTCAGGCTGTACCGCTGGTTCGGCACCCGCTTCATGTCCCCCACCACCCGAGACGCCTGGCGCAAGACCGATGCACTGATGCTGCAACTGGATCAGGAGGCCGAGCGCCTGCGCGTGATCGCCCGGCATGACGCCAACCCGGACGACATCAACGCCATCCTGCAACGCATCGACGTGCTGGAGGGGGGGGTGCGCGACATGGCGCACCTTCTGGCCATTTCCTGGGCCAAGGCCTCGCGCACGACCACCACCGTGCTGCTGACGGGCATCGCGCTGATCACCGCCGTCCTGACGCTGGGCAGTGCGCTGCTGATCCGTCGCGCACTGAACCAGCAGCGCCTCTACACCCGCTCCCTGACCGACGCCCGCCGCCGCTGGGAGCTGGCCTCCAGCGCGGCCGGCCTGGGCCTCTACCAGCTGGACGCCGAGGCCGGCATCGTCCAGCTCGACGCAACGGCCGCGGCCATGCATGGTCTGGGTAGCGAGCCCATCTCGCTGGCTCGCACAGCGCTGCGCGCGGTCATCGTGGACGAGGACACCCGACGCACGCAGCAAGCGGTCAACGAGGTCTTGCTGCACGGACAAGACCACCGGATCACCTATCGCGTGCGCCATGCCGACGGGCAGGTGCGCACGCTGGAGGCCTGCGGCCGTCGCCTGCCCCCCGAACACGGCCACACCGCCAGCCTGATCGGCGTGCTGAGGGATGTGACCGATGTGGCCAACCAGGCCGAGCAGGCCTTGAAACGCGAAGCCGCCGAGCGCGTGGCCCAGGAGCAGCGGGCCTTTCTGTCACGCCTGAGCCACGAGCTGCGCACCCCGCTGAACGCCATCCTGGGCTTTGCGCAGTTGCTGGGGCTCGGTGACCGCGCCTCCTTGAGCGATGCCCAGCGCCGGCAGGTGCAATGGATCTTGACCGCCGGCCAGCAGTTGCTCGCCCTGATCGAAGACGTGCTCGACCTGTCGAAGGTGGAGGCCGGCGAGATCACCTTGCACCTGGAGCGCGTGGACGTCAACGCCCTGGTGCGTGACTGCCTGCCCCTGCTCGATGCCGCCCGCCAGCAGCACCAGATCACGCTCCTGAATCGGACCGCAGAAGCACCCCTGTACGCTCAGGTCGACGCCCAGCGCCTGCGTCAGATCGTCATCAACCTGCTGAGCAATGCCTGCAAGTACAACCGCCCTCACGGCCATGCCACGATCGACACCCGCCTGGAGGGCGAGGAGGTCGTCATCGACATCAGCGACGACGGCATCGGCATGCGCACCGAGGATGCGGCCCAGCTCTTCCAGCCGTTCAAGCGGGTGGCGTCGGCCATGGGGCACGCCGAAGGCACCGGGCTGGGGCTCTACATCGTCAAGCAACTGGTCGAGCGCATGCAAGGCAGCGTGAGCGTCGTCAGTGAGCTGGGCGTGGGCACCCGCTTCACCGTGCGCCTGCCCCAGGCCTGAAGCTCAGGCCTGGCTCACAGCCCCTCGTCTGACAGCCACTGGCGCAGCGTGCGCAGCATGTCGCGGTCGTTGTGCAGCCAGGCGTTGTGGCGGTAGTCGTTGTAGTAGCGCTCTTCGTCGCTCTGCTCGGCCAGGGCTTCGTACACAAAGCGCAGCAGCATCTGCCCAGCCTGGGGCTCTTCGATGCGAATGGTCAGACGGATCGGAGACGTGTCGCCGTGGGCCTCGGGGGTGAACACCAGTTCCTTGTGAGGCTGGGTCACCACCACATCGTTGAGGATGTGGGGGCCGAACACCACGGTGCGCGCATAGACCCCCGGCTCGGTCTCGCGCCAGGTGCAGGACTCGGGCCCCATGGGAAAACGTTGCGGCTCCTGCACGCGCAGCATCAGGCCTTGCCAGAGCTGCTCGCGCGTGAAGGTGGGCGCCACAAGCTGCAGGCTCTGGGCGGGAGCATTGACTTCGATGAGGTGTTCAAAACGCATGGTGCGAAGCTTACCGCTGACGCAATCACCCTGTCACGTCAATACATTGCGCATGACGTCAAGACAGTCACCCACCAAGGAGACTAAACTGGCACCCGCTTGTGTTTCAACTCCAGCCGCGTTCAGGCGCGGATCCGCCCATGTCCCAGTGCACGACCTCTTCCTCTGCGGCCCCGGCTGCCGACACCTCGGCCAAGCCCATCCAGCTGGTGCCCAAGAAGTCCGTGCTCAACAGCCACGGCTGTGGCGGTGACTGCACCGACCCGGATTTCGCCGATGGGCGCTGGCCGCGTGCGAAGGTGCTGGAGCTGTTCAACCTGCCTTTCAACGACCTGCTGTGGCAAGCCCAGCAGGTGCACCGCGCGCATTGGGATGCCAACGAGATCGAGCACGCCACCCTGCTGTCGGTGAAAACCGGCGGCTGCCCGGAAGACTGCGGCTACTGCCCGCAATCGGCGTCGTATGACACCGGCGTGGAGGCCAGCAAGCTGATGTCGCCCGATGAAGTGCGCGAGGCCGTCGTGGCCGCGCGTGACGCCGGCGCCAGCCGCTTCTGCATGGGCGCCGCCTGGCGTGCCCCCAAAGACCGCGACATCGAGAAGGTGGCCGAGCTGATCGGCGTGATCAAGCAGGAAGGCCTGGAGGCCTGCTGCACGCTGGGCATGCTGACCGACACGCAAGCCCAGTCGCTCAAGGACGCCGGCCTGGACTACTACAACCACAACCTCGACACCGCCCCCGAGCTGTACGGCGACATCATCACCACGCGTGACCTGGAAGACCGCCTGGACACGCTGGCGCATGTGCGCAAGGCCAACCTGAAGGTGTGCAGCGGTGGCATCGTCGGCATGGGCGAGACGCGTGAAGGCCGCGCTGGCCTGATCGCCCAACTGGCCAACCTGCCGGTGTTCCCCGAGTCGGTGCCCATCAACGACCTGGTGCGCGTGCCCGGCACCCCGCTGGCCGAGACCCCGCAGCTCGACCCGCTGGAATTCGTGCGCACCATCGCGGTGGCCCGCATCACCATGCCCACGGCGCGCGTGCGCCTGTCGGCCGGTCGCCAGGCCATGAGCGAGGCCGTGCAGGCCATGTGCTTCCTGGCCGGCGCCAACTCCATCTTCTACGGCGACAAGCTGCTGACCACCGGCAACCCCGAGTTCGACAAGGACCAGGCGCTGATGGCCAAGCTGGGCCTCAAGAGCGGCAAGGCCGTGACGGCCAAGGCCCAGGCGGCCTGAGGCAACCGGCGCCTGACGGGTGACAACGTCGGCCAACTGATTGGCCGCAGCCAGCGCTGCGACCATGAACCACTTCATCTAGCCGCCCAACAACATCAGGGAAAACGTCAGAGCCACCCCTAGGGGCGAGCGCTGACCTGTCTTTGTTTCGGCACCCAGGCCCAGATCATCTCGGCCTGGATGGGCTGCTGGCCCGACTCGTCGGTGATGACCACCGGCACCGTCACCTCGCCCTTGTCCTGCGACCGCATCAGGGCGATCTGCTCCGGTTGCAGGCTGGCCACGGCGGTCATCCCCCCCACCGCACGCCGCTGGAAATCCACCTTCATCGACTTGATGAGGGGCAACTTGTCGTCCGGGACGTTCATGCCCACACAAAAGCCGGTGGCCGTTTCGGCCAGCAAGACCATTCCCGCCGCGTGCACGCCGCCGATGTGGTTCTGCACCTTGCGGCGGTTGGCCACGCGCACCACCACCCGGTCCGACGTGATCTGCTCGAACCGCAAGCCTGCCGTGCCGACCAAGGGCACTGCGCGCCCCAACAGAAGGCTGACCACCCAGGTCCGCAAGCCCGAGGGCAGTGGTTGCAGGCGGGCCACCGTGCTGGCCAGACGATTGGGCCGAACGGCCCCGGTGAGAGGGTCAGAGGACATGGACGCAAAGGAGCTGCGAGGCGTCAGTGAGAGGAAGACATGGCGCCACCCGTACCGGGTGAGGCCGCATACGGCGACCAATATATGAGCAATCCAGAAGGCAATCTCGGTCATCGCTTTGCCACCGGAGTACGCTTGCTCTTTTGACC
>JAGNPA010000186.1 GCA_017989885.1 Aquabacterium sp. | reverse complement strand
CGATCACACTGTATTCGGCCGGACGCAGCAGGATCTGCTGCAGGAAGGCGTCGGCAATGGCGTCCTTGACGAGGATGTCCTTGCCCGTCTTGGGGCTCTTGAACTTGCACCACGGGCCGCCATCGATCAGCTCGGCGCCGAACTCCTTTTGCGCCAGGGCGTAGCCCCAGTCACGGAAGCCACCTTCGGTGTACTTCATGATGTTGCCCTTGTGGACAATGGTCACGCTGGGCTTGTCGTTGTCGATGGCGTACTGCAGGGCCTTGCGCACCAGGCGCTCGGTGCCCTCACGCGAGACGGGCTTGATGCCGATGCCCGAGGTATCGGGGAAGCGGATCTTCTTGACGCCGAACTCGTCCTGCAGGAACTTGATCAGCTTCTTGGCCTTGTCGCTTTCGGCTTCGAACTCGATGCCGGCGTAGATGTCTTCCGAGTTCTCGCGGAAGATCACCATGTCGGTCTTCTCAGGCTCTTTCACCGGCGAAGGCACGCCCTTGAAGTAGCGAACCGGGCGCAGGCAGACGTACAGGTCCAACTCCTGGCGCAGGGCCACGTTCAGCGAGCGGATGCCACCGCCCACGGGCGTGGTGAGGGGGCCCTTGATCGAAACCACGTAGTCCTTGAGGACCTGCAGGGTTTCTTCAGGCAGCCACACATCGGGGCCATAGACGCGGGTGGACTTTTCGCCCGCATAGATTTCCATCCAGTGGATCTTGCGGGTGCCGTTGTAGGCTTTCTCGACCGCCGCATCGATCACCTTGATCATCACGGGCGTGATGTCCAGGCCGGTGCCGTCACCCTCGATGTAGGGAATGATGGGGTTATGGGGAACATTCAGGGAGAAGTCCGGGTTCACCGTGATCTTCTGCCCGCCTTCTGGCACCTTGATGTGCTGATACATGATGTAGGTCTCCGCGTTTGGCGTTATCCGTGAGTCCGGTGCCATGGATGTCGGCATCGGTCGATTTTGATTCTACTGCGAGCCCCCGCGCATCACATCAGGCACTAACACCAGGGTCCGCACCAGGGTCACACACCTGCCTCATGCGCACCAGGCCTGCCACTGTGCCACCAACTGGTGAGACACCGCCCAGGCGGCGATCAAGGCCAGACTCAGGCCAGCCAGTCGAACGGCCCAGCGCGGATCAATCAAGGTGGCCGGGGCGGTTGTAGCGCCCTGCCCCGTGGGCGCGGCATTCGGTACGGCATCTTCCTTGGATTTGAACCACAGGATGGGCACGACCGCAGCGGACGCACCGCTCGCGGCAGGCTGTTGCTGCGTGCGACGGCCCAGCCACTTGAGCAAGGCCGGTGCAGCCCAGACGCCGAAAGCGCTGGGCACGGCAAAGGCCAGCATCACCACGGCCCCGCCCCATGGCTCGGAGGCCAGCGCGGCCACCATCAGGGCTGCGTACAACAGCCCACAAGGCATCACGGCCCAGGCAAAACCGGCAAACAAAGGCAGAACCGGGCGAGACGCCCGCAACCAGCTTGGGGCGCCCTCGCCCATCAGCTTCTGACGGGCACGGTGGTAGGCCTGCTGGCCCCAGGTGTTGACCTGGCGAGGCATGTGCCCCGTCCACAACAGCCACAGCCCGAGCAAGACGGCGGCAAGCTGCAGCATCACCCAGATGGGCTGCAGCATGCTGATCTGCTGTCCCCAGCGCGAAATCAGGCCCGCGCCTGTGGAGGCCACGAGCCCCAGCATCATGTACGCCAGGCAGCGCCCCACGAGGGCCAAGATGGGCACACCTCGTGGCAAGGCAGCCGCGCACGGTGCGCCACACATGGCGGCGCAGTGGGCAATGCCCCCCAAGCCCATGAGGAAAGCGGTCAACAACAATCCGGTCAGCATGTCAGCTCCCGGTGCGCATGTGCAGACTCAGATGATGCGCGAGAAGCGCTCCAAGGTCTTGTCGGCCTGGATGTAGCGGTCGAACACCATGCCCACAGCCCGCACAAAGTACCACCCCAGGGGGGTCACACGCACACCGTCAGACTCCATCTGCACCAACCCCGACTCGACGAGCGGCTCCAGCAGGCGCAGTTCAGCCTCGAAGTATTGCTTGAAATCGATCAGGTAGGCGAGTTCAATGGATTCATAGTCGACACGCCCCTGACACATCACCGCCATGATCACGGCGCGGCGCACCAGGTCGTCCCGAGACAGGGTCAGGCCACGCACGATGGGCAATTCACCGCTGCGCAGCGCGTCGTAGTACTCGTCCAGCGTCTTGGCATTCTGGCAATAGTGCGCCCCGACCTTGCCGATGGCCGACACGCCCAGGGCAATCAGGTCGCTGTCAGGGTGGGTGCTGTAGCCCTGGAAGTTGCGATGCAGCCGGCCCTGGCGTTTGGCCACGGCCAAGCTGTCATGGTGCAAGGCAAAGTGGTCCATGCCGATGTAGTCATACCCGGCCTGGCCAAAGGCTTCAATGGCCGTGGACAGCATGCCGATCTTGTCTTCGGCCTTGGGCAGATCGGCGGCGTTGATGCGACGCTGGGGCTTGAAACGCTGAGGCAGGTGGGCGTAGGCGTACAGCGCAATGCGGTCGGGCTTGAGTGAGCTGACCTGCTGCAAGGTGCGCTGAAAGCTCTCTGTGGTCTGCTTGGGCAGGCCGTAGATCAGGTCCATGTTGATGGACATGAAGCCTTCATCGCGGGCTGCCTGCATCAACTCAGCCACCTGCTCGAACGGCTGAACGCGGTGAACGGCCTGTTGCACGTCAGGATCGAAGTCCTGTACGCCAAAGCTCAGGCGGTTGAAACCCATCGCCGCGAGACGTTTGAGCCGGCCCGCGTCAATGGTGCGGGGGTCGATTTCGATGGCGTACTCGCCGCCTTCCACAAAGCGGAAGGCGGTGCGCAGGGTGTCCATCAGGCCACCCAGTTCGTCATCGCTGAGGAATGTGGGGGTGCCACCGCCGAAATGCAGTTGCGACAGTGGCTGCACAGCGCCCAGTTGGGCACTGACCATCTGAATTTCAGTGCGCAGGGCTTCCAGATACTCGGTCGCCTTTTCGTGGTGCTTGGTGATGACCTTGTTGCAGGCGCAGTAGTAACAAACCGACTCGCAAAACGGAATGTGCACGTACACTGACAAGGGTGTTGCCGCGCCGCCAATGACGCCGCCGCCTTGCGCACGTTGCTGCAGTGCCTGTCGGTAGTTCGCGGGTCCGTAAGCCTCCACGAACCGATCCGCCGTCGGGTAGGAGGTATACCGCGGGCCGTTGACGTCCAGGCGCGACAACATGTCGCGAGACACAACGGGCGTGTAGGGCACGACGGAAATCAGGACAGGTTCACTCATGTCAGCGACTGTGCCAAACTCGCGGGCACCAGGGTTGATCTAACTCAATTTCCGAGTCGTCATTGCGGCAACAATCGGGCAGGCTTTGAGGTTTCTCATGTTGAACAGTATTTTTCCGATCACCGACGTCACCGGCACCAGCTCTTCCTCGAATCAGCCTCAAGGCCAACAGGGTGAATCCGCAGAGGCTCAGGCTTCCTGTGGTGGCGTCAAGCTGGACGCCTTCAAGGTGGCCTGCTCCAGCTGCAATCTGCGCGAGTTGTGCCTGCCCGTTGGCTTGAGCCAGCCTCAATTGAGCCATCTCGACTCGCTGGTGGCCACGCGCCGCACGGTCAAGCGCGGCGATGCCCTCTTTCACAGCGGCGACGCGTTCCGCTCTGTGTATGCCGTGCGCACCGGGTTCTTCAAGACGCGCGTGTCGTCCGAAGATGGCCGCGATCAGGTCACCGGTTTCCAGATGGCTGGCGAGTTGCTGGGCCTGGACGGCATCAGCACCGACCGACATGCCTGCGACGCCATCGCCCTGGAAGACTCGCAGGTGTGCGTGATTCCATATAGCCAATTGGAAGAGCTGTCGCGCGAGTTCTCGGACCTGCAGCACCAGTTCCACAAGATCATGAGCCGCGAAATCGTGCGCGACCATGGTGTGATGTTGCTGCTGGGGAGCATGCGCGCCGAGGAGCGCCTGGCGGCCTTCCTGCTCAACCTCACCCAACGCTTGCACGCTCGCGGCTTCTCGGCCTCGGCGCTGGTGTTGCGCATGACCCGCGAAGAGATCGGCAGCTACCTGGGCTTGAAGCTGGAAACGGTGAGCCGCACCTTCTCGAAATTCCAGGACGAGGGGCTGCTGGAAGTGAAGCAGCGCGACATCCGCATCACGAACGAAGCCGGCTTGCGAGCCTTGGTGAACAGCGTGAAGGGCTGACCGCCACTGGCCCCGTCGGACCCACGAAAAAGCCCGCTGCGTGCGGGCTTTTTGCTGTGCGCATCAAACGTGTTGCGCGGTGCCGTGACGCGAGCGACGCCGACGGTCACGCTGCGGCGTAGGGTGATCGGATGTTTCGCTGCGCTGGACAGACCCTGCCATCCATTGCGAGGCGGCCGATGCTGCCGCGATCAAGCCCCAGAACACGAAAAAGGCCAGACTGTAGACGGTGGTGGCCTCAGGGTGCCAGTTGCCAAAACTCAGTGCGGAGGGATCCAGCACACTGAAAACCAGCATTTCCAGCACGCCGGCCATCATGAATGACGGCCAGAGAACCTGCGCTGCGCGAAGCGAATTGCTTGTCATGCCCTGCTCCTGGTGATGGGGAGACACAACACATGTTGCGCCTGCCGCCCCCCATCCTCCAGCAGAAGAAACCCTAGTGCCGACGCCTGACCGTGCTCACTTCTCGGCGGGGGCCGTGGGAGTGGCGTCTTCGTTGGCGTGGTTACGCGCCTTGGAGGCTGGCGCCTCCTTCTGCGTCGGGGTGGCCGAGGTGTCGAGCACCGGATCCACGTTCTGGACCGCGATGCCGACGGTGATCAGCGCTGCCACCA
>JAGNPA010000185.1 GCA_017989885.1 Aquabacterium sp. | reverse complement strand
CAGGCGATGCTGGGTGCGGCGGGTCACCGTCTCCATGCGGAAGCCGATCCACTCGGTCAGGATCTGACGCAGGCTCTTTTGCGTGGGCTTGCCGTCGGCACCGATCATGGTCATGTTGATCGAGGACGAGGTCTCCAGGCTGGTGTGCGCCAGCAAGATGGTGATCAGCTCCTGCTGGGCCACGGTCCGGGTCTTGGGCTCGAACACCAGGCGCACGGCGGCGTCCTTGCTCGATTCGTCGCGCACCGTGTCCAGCACCGACAGCACGCTGGCCTTGAGCAGGTTCTGCTCGGCCGTCAGCGCCTTTTTGCCGTTCTTGATCTTGGGGTTGGTCAGCTCTTCGATCTCTTCGAGCACCTTTTGCGAGCTGGTGCCGTGCGGCAGTTCGGTCACCACCAGCTGCCACTGGCCCCGCGCCAGGTCTTCGATCTTCCAGCGCGCGCGCACCTTCAGGCTGCCCCGGCCGCTGCGGTAGGCGTCCTGGATGTCCTGCGGGCTGGAGATGATCTGGCCGCCGCCCGGGAAGTCGGGGCCCTGGATGATGTCGAACAGCTCCGTGTCGGGCAGGTGCTCGTTCTTGATCAGGGCCACGGCGGCCGAGGCCACCTCGCGCAGGTTGTGGCTGGGGATCTCGGTGGCCAGGCCCACGGCAATGCCACTGGCGCCGTTGAGCAGCACAAAGGGCAAGCGCGCTGGCAACTGGCGGGGCTCTTCGGTCGATCCGTCGTAGTTCGGGATGAAATCCACCGTGCCCATGTCGATTTCATCGAGCAGCAGGCGCGAGATCGGTGTCAGGCGGGCTTCCGTGTACCGCATCGCGGCGGCACCATCGCCATCGCGCGAGCCGAAGTTGCCCTGTCCATCGACCAGCGGGTAGCGCAGCGCAAAGTCCTGCGCCATGCGCACCATGGCGTCGTACGCGGCCGTGTCACCGTGCGGGTGGTAGCGACCCAGCACGTCACCCACCACGCGCGCGCTTTTGACCGGCTTGGCGCCATTGGTGCCGCTGAAACCCAGGCCCATGCGCTCCATCGCGTACAGGATGCGGCGCTGCACGGGCTTTTGCCCGTCGCACACATCGGGCAGGGCCCGGCCCTTGACCACGCTCAGGGCGTATTCCAGGTAGGCACGCTCGGCGTAATGGGCCAGCGTCAGGGACGCGCTGCCATCGTCATCACGGGCTGGGCTGAAGTCGATCGTTTGCTGGGACATCGTCGCTCAAAGGGGTTCCACGAGGTGGAACGAAGTGTAGGGGCGGCTCAAACGACCTCGGTCGCTTGACGGAACCCTTGATTTTGCCGCATCCCCCCGCCCTGCCACGCAACCGCGTCGAGCCAAGGTGATGAGAGCGTTTTCGTTTGCCGCCACTTTGAATCGATTCAAGCCCAAACAGCCCGCACAGACAGACGCCGGGTTTTCTATGCTCGGCGCCATGACATACAGCGTGGTGTGGTTCAAACGTGACCTCAGGGCGGCCGATCACCGCGCCCTGGCCGAGGCTGCACGCCAGGGCCCGGTGCTGTGCCTCTATGTGGTGGAGCCCAGCCTGTGGGCCCAGCCCGATGCCGCGGCCCAGCACCATGCCTTCATCACCGAAAGCCTGCGCGACCTGGCCCATGACCTGCGCTCGCTGGGCGCGCACCTGCACGTCGTCACCGGCGAGGTGGTGCCCGTCTTGCAACGGCTGCATGCCCTGGCCCCCTTCGCCCGCCTGCTCGCCCACGAGGAAACCGGCAACGACCTCACCTTTCAGCGTGACCGTGCGGTGGCGCAATGGTGCCGTGCGAACGGGGTGATCTGGCGCGAATGGCAGCAGTTTGGTGTGGTCAGGCGCCTGGCCAACCGCAACACCTGGCAGTCGCACTGGGAGGACCACATGGCCGCCGCCCTGGTGCCCACGCAGACCTTGCAGGACGTGGCCTTGCCCTGGGTCGAGCCCTCAGCGCTGTCCGCCAGCGAGCTGGGCCTGCCTGCCGAACTGCCACCGCGCCGCCAAAGGGGCGGACGACATGAGGGCTTGGCCGTCTTGCAGGACTTCCTCACCGACCGGTGTGCGCAGTACCGGGGTGGGATCTCCTCGCCCCTGTCGGCCCCCAGCGCCTGCTCGCGCCTGTCGCCCTACCTGGCCTACGGCTGCCTGAGCATGCGGGAGGTGGTGCAGGCCACGCGCCACCAGATCGCCACGCTGCCCACCGGCGACCCCAGCGCCAGCCGACACCGTGCCGGACTGCAGGCGTTTGTGAGCCGCCTGTACTGGCATTGCCATTTCATCCAGAAGCTCGAATCCGAGCCAGAGTTGGAGTGGCGCAATCTGCACCGCGGCTATGACGGCCTGCGGGAGGACGGCTGGAGCGAGGCGCACTTCCAGGCGCTGATCCAGGCGCGCACCGGTTGGCCCGTGGTGGACGCCTGCGTGACCATGCTGCGCCACACCGGCTGGTTGAACTTCCGCATGCGGGCCATGCTGGTGTCCGTGGCGGCCTACCCCTTGTGGTTGCATTGGCGCCCCGTCGGGCTGTGGCTGGCACGCCAGTTTCTGGACTACGAGCCGGGCATCCACTGGAGCCAGATGCAGATGCAGTCAGGCACGACCGGCATCAACGCCACCCGTGTCTACAACCCGATCAAGCAGGCGCACGACCAGGACCCCCACGGACACTTCGTACGCCGCTGGTTGCCTTACCTGCGCAAGGTGCCTCAGACCTGGTTGTTCGAGCCCTGGCGCATGCCTGCGGATGTGCAAGCGCGCTGCGGGGTGCAGGTCGGTGTGGACATTCCCCTGCCCGTGGTGGACCTGGACATGGCCACGCGCACGGCCAAGGCACGGCTGCACAGCTTGCGCGCCCAGCCGGACGTGAAAGCGGGCAAAGCCGCGATCGTGACCCGGCATGGTTCACGCAAGCGGTCCGCTGGACGAGTCACCGCCCGGCGCCATGCCTCAAGCGCCGCCCCGTCTCCACAAGCCACCCAATTGACGCTGGAGTTCTGAATGCGGATGCGCCAAAAAGCTGATCTGCCGACCAAGGTGTGCGCCTGCTGTCAGCGCCCGTTTGCGTGGCGCAAGAAATGGGCGCAGGTGTGGGACGAGGTGAAATACTGCTCGGACCGCTGTCGCCACAGCCGCAAGCCATCTGCCGAGGTCACGGCCACGCCTGGCGCTGCGCCTCGCTGACACCCCTGCCGCCGCGTCACCCACCGCCACCTCTGCCGCCTTGCCATGACCACGCTGAGACTGATCCTGGGCGACCAGCTCAACCCCTGCCACAGCTGGTTCGGCGAGGTGCACCCCGACGTGGTCTACGTGCTGATGGAAATCCATCCCGAGATGGGCTACGTTCTGCACCACGCGCAGAAAATCCTGGCCATCGTCGCTGGCATGCGCGACTTCGCCCGGCAGCTCAAGGCAGATGGCCACCGGGTGCGCTACATCGCGCTGGACGATCCATCGAACCGTCAATCGCTCACCGGCAACCTGGATGCCCTCAGGGCCCACTACCGCGCCTCCTGGGTCGAATACCAGGAGCCGGATGAATGGCGCCTGGACCAACAGCTGCAAACCTGGGCCCAAGACGTGACCAGCCGCCAGGGCATCCCCTGCCATGGCGTCAGCAGCGAGCACTTCTACACCGAGCGCGGTGAAGCCGCCGCTCTCTTCGCCGGCCGCAAGCAATGGCTGATGGAGCACTTCTACCGCCAGATGCGGGTGAAGCATCAGGTTCTGCTGGACGCAGACCACCCCAAGCGCCCAGCCGGTGGCCAATGGAACTTCGACCCCGACAACCGCAAAGCCTGGAAGGGCTCGCCCCCCTTGCCCGCCGACTGGCGCACCCCGCACGACCACCGTGCGCTGTGGCAAGCCTTGTGTGACGCCGGCGTGCGCTCCTTTGGTGACCCTCAGGCGGATCAGCTCGCTTGGCCGCTGAACCGACAAGAAGCCCTGCAACACCTCGACGCGTTCATCACCCAGGCCCTGCCGCACTTTGGCGACTACCAGGACGCCCTGACCCAGCAGGGCTGGCGCGTTTTCCACTCCCTGCTGTCCTTTGCGCTGAACACCAAGATGCTGAACCCACGGGACGTGGTCGGGCGCGCCGAGCAAGCATGGGCCGATGGGCACGCCCCCCTGGCCGCCGTCGAAGGCTTCATCCGCCAGATTCTGGGCTGGCGCGAGTACGTGCGCGGCGTCTACTGGGCGCACATGCCCGGCTACGTCACCCACAATGCCCTGGACCACACCCTGCCGCTGCCCGAGTGGTTCTGGACGGGTGACACCCGCATGGCCTGCCTGGCCCACGCCATCGGCCAATCCCTGGCGCACGCCTACGCGCACCACATCCAGCGCCTCATGGTCATCGGCAACTTCGCGCTACTCGCCGGCCTGTCCCCCCAGGCGGTGCACGAGTGGTACTTGGGCGTCTACATCGACGCGTTCGAGTGGGTGGAGCTGCCCAACACCCTGGGCATGAGCCAGTTTGCCGACGGCGGCCTGCTGGCGACCAAGCCCTATGTGTCCAGCGCCAGCTACATTCAGCGCATGGGCGACCATTGCCAGGGCTGCCATTACCGTCACAAGGACCGGATCGGCACCCAGGCTTGCCCGTTCAACGCCCTGTACTGGGACTTTCACCTGCGCCATGCCGACCGGCTGCAAGGCAACCCACGTTTGGCCATGGTGTACAAGAATCTGGGCAAGATGGACGCGGAGACAGTGCAGACCATTCAGGCGCAAGCCAGCAGCCTCCGTGAACGACTGGACACGCTATGACGACCGCCCCCACCGACCTCACCTCAGCGACCACCCTGGTGGAGCACTTGCGTCGGCAGCGCCAGGCCCGCCTCATCGAAACCCACATCTCG
>JAGNPA010000184.1 GCA_017989885.1 Aquabacterium sp. | reverse complement strand
GATGTGCGCCAGGCGTGTGATGCCCTCGGGGGCAAACTCCAACGTCACGCCTTCCGTGGCCAGCAAGGCCTGGTACTGCTTGACCAGCGACGCATGGGTCTGCGTGAGGATGGCCTCGAAGTCCTTCACCGACAGCGACTCCAGCTCCACCCGGATCGGGAAACGCCCCTGCAGCTCCGGAATCAGGTCGCTGGGCTTGGACAGGTGGAAGGCGCCCGACGCGATGAACAGGATGTGGTCCGTCTTGATCATGCCGTACTTGGTGGACACCGTGGTGCCCTCCACCAGCGGCAGCAGGTCGCGCTGCACGCCCTGGCGCGACACGTCCGCACCACTGCTTTCCTGGCGCGCGGCCACCTTGTCGATCTCGTCGATGAAGACGATGCCGTTTTGCTCGGCGTTCTGCACGGCGCGGGTCTTGATCTCCTCTTCGTTGACCAGCTTGGCCGCCTCTTCGTCGGTGATCAGCTTCAAGGCTTCCGCTATCTTGAGCTTGCGGGTCTTGCGCTTGTCCTGCCCCAGCTGGCTGAACATGCCGCGCAGCTGCTCGGTCATTTCCTCCATGCCCTGGGGGCCCATGATTTCGAGCTGGGGGCGGCCTTCGGCCACGTCGATCTCGATCTCCTTGTCGTCCAGACTGCCTTCGCGCAGCTTCTTGCGAAAGACCTGGCGGGCGGTGTTGTCAGCGGCAGGCTCGCTGCCTGCTGCAGCGCGGGCCGGAGGGATCAGCACATCCAGAATGCGCTCCTCGGCCGCATCTTCGGCGCGGGTGCGCACCTTTTTCATCTCGGCCTCGCGCGTCTGCTTGACGGCCATCTCGGCCAGGTCGCGGATGATCGAATCCACATCCTTGCCGACATAGCCCACCTCGGTGAACTTGGTGGCCTCGACCTTGATGAAGGGCGCATCGGCTAGTCTTGCAAGGCGGCGCGCGATCTCGGTCTTGCCCACGCCAGTGGGGCCGATCATGAGGATGTTCTTGGGCGTGATCTCCTGGCGCAGGCTGCCTTCGACCTGCTGGCGGCGCCAGCGGTTGCGCAGGGCGATGGCCACGGCGCGCTTGGCGCTGGCCTGGCCCACGATGTGGTTGTCCAGCTCGGAGACGATTTCCTGGGGGGTCATGGACGACATACAGGTCTTCCTGGTATCAAATGGGGCTGCAGCGCAGGTGGATCATGCGCAAGCAGCTATAAAAAACGGAGCAATCAGCCCATCAGGGGCTGACCTTGCAGCCAGCGCGGGGTCGGTTCTGGCGCCGAACGCTCAGAGCGTCTCGATGGTGTGGTTCATGTTGGTGTAGATGCAGAGTTCGCCAGCAATTTCGAGCGACTTCTTCACGATCTCTTCGGCGGACAACTCGGTGTTCACCAGCAGCGCCTTGGCCGCCGAGTGCGCATAGGCGCCCCCGGAGCCGATCGCCACGATGCCCTGCTCGGGCTCCAGCACGTCGCCATTGCCGGTAATGATGAGCGACGCGCTGGCATCGGCCACCGCGAGCATGGCTTCGAGGCGGCGCAGCACGCGGTCGGTGCGCCAGTCCTTGGTGAGTTCGATGGCCGCGCGCGTCAGGTGGCCCTGGTGCTTTTCCAGCTTGGCCTCGAACCGCTCGAACAGCGTGAAGGCATCGGCCGTGGCGCCGGCAAAGCCCGCCAGCACCTTGCCGTGGTAGAGCTTGCGCACCTTGCGCGCCGTGCCCTTGACCACGATGTTGCCTAGCGTCACCTGCCCGTCCCCGCCGATGGCCACCTGGATGCCGGAGGGCGTCTGGCGACGCACGCTGAGGATGGTGGTGCCGTGGAACACCGGGTGGTTGTCTTGTGATGAGTCCATAGCTGCGGCAGATGGGGGCGGCGGCCCACTTTGCAAGCCAGCCATCCGACGCGAATACCTGTGGAGCACGCCACTCGCGCCCACGACAGAAGCCGACTTCGCCGACAACCCGAGAAAACAAGGAACAGAGAGGCGCACCCAGGGCGGGGTCAGCTCCGCTCAGTTTTTGCGGGGAACCACCCAGGCGTGCTCGTTGATGCCAATCACGTTGAAGAAGATCGCCACCAGCCGGTGCAGGTTGTGGAAGTGGATCACATGGCCGTGGCCTTGCTGCTCTGCGGCCCAGTTGAGCACGGAGCCTGCCGCCGCAAAGTCCACCCGGATCAGCATGTCGCAGGCAATGGTCAGCGGTACGCCGGGCTTGAAGTGCGCCTCGAACGGCTGCAACAGGGGCGTGGCATCGCCATCGATGTAGCCCTTGAGCTCTGCCACCGAACCTACATCCAGCGGGGCCGGAGCCCCCGGCTCGCCCAGGTCGGAGGCCATGAAGTCGCTGTCCGCCGCCAGCGGGGCGAAATCAGACGAAACCCCTTCGTTGTCCGAGTATCCGCAGCGCGGCGACACCCAGGACGGCGGCGAGACCTCGTAGGTCACGCAGTAGTCCAGGGCCACCAGTTCAAATTCGTCGGACTTGCCCATGAGGCGCATCGCGGCCATGCGCAGGCGCCACCACTCGGGGCTGTTGGAGCGGTCGCCCGACTGGGTCTTGGCATCCAGCAGGGCATGGAGCTTTTCCACACCCGAAAACACGATCTGCCCCTCACGGTCGGCCAACTGGCTGAACAGGTCGGCCAGCAGGGGCACCGCAGCCTCGTCAATGGAAGTGACGCGCGACCAGGACAAGGTCCAGGGCGATGCGGCGCGCGCCAGCGAGGCCTGCAGGGCCGCCACCGAAGAGACGGCGACGGTGGGTGGTGCGTTCCAGCTGAAATCGCGGCGCATGGCGACGGCGGGCTCGGCGGCTGGCGCTGCCTCTGCGGCCAACCCCAGCTGCGCCCGCATGGAGAACCACAGCGGCGCAGAGCGGCCGTACTGCGCGGCAAAGTCGATGGCCAGGGTGTCAAAACGGTCGTGCTGCCCGGTGGCCCGGTACAGGTCAAACAGCGTCATCCAGATTTCCAGCTGCTGCGCCGGATCGTCCCGCTGGTGCTGGGCCAGCACCTCCAGCAGACCGGATTCGGCCCCTGCATGGTCACCATTGGCAAACCGGATGGCGGCTTCTTCAAGATCGGGGTTGTGCACGAATTCCTCCGGTTCGAATGCGGGCGCGGGTGCAGCCGTGGGAGCCGCAGGGCTGAAGGATGCTTCGACGGTGGGGGTGCTGCCGGGCCGCATGGTGGCGTCCGTGCCACCAAAACGGCCAATGGCCATGCTGTCATCAGCGAACAGGGGCTGTACGGCGGTTTGGGTGTCCAGCGGAGCGGACAAACTGCCGGGCACCGTGGGCGCGAAGGCACGGGCCGGGTCTTCCGCAGACGCCTCGGTTGCGGAATCAGGCATCCCCCCCGGCTGGGTGGGGGCGTCGGCGCCCTGCTTGCTCTTCCACCACTGCTGGGACATCTGGGCTTCGATCTCGTCGATCTTCTTGAGCGTGACGGCCCGCTCATCGGGCGATGCCAAGCTGCTCTGGAAGAACGAGGTCCGCCCCGCGGCGTCGTCCACCCGCTGGCCTTGCAAGACCTCGCGCTGGCGCAGCTTGCGCAGCTGATCGAACTCGCGGCGCCGCACAAAGTCGTTGCGGCGCTTGCGCTCGATCATCTCCTTGAGCATCTGCTTGCTGTACTGGCTCTCCCGGTCGTCCTGAAGGGAATCCAGCTCCGTCCAGTTGACGGTCGGATTCTTCACGAACCGCACCACCTTCGATAGCAGGCCGCCGGGGGTGGATTCTTCCTTGCTCATGGCTCAGGGTGCTGAGTGCGCGCGTTGATTGACAGGCCGCTGCCTGCTCAATCCCCAAACATCTTCTGCTTGAGTTCGCGGCGCTGCTGCGCTTCGAGCGACAGCGTGGCAGTGGGGCGAGCAATCAGGCGGCCCACGCCGATGGGTTCACCGGTTTCGTCGCAGTAGCCGTAGTCACCGGCATCAATGCGGGCGATGGATTGCTCGATCTTCTTGAGCAGCTTGCGCTCGCGGTCGCGGGTGCGCAGTTCCAGCGCGTGCTCTTCTTCGATGGTGGCGCGGTCGGCCGGATCGGGCACCACCACGGTGTCTTCACGCAGGTGCTCGGTGGTTTCGCCGGCGCTGTTGTGGATGTCCTGCTTGAGCTGAACGAGCTTGAGGCGGAAGAACGCCATCTGCTTTTCGTTCATGTACTCGCTGTCGGGCATGGCCATGACTTCAGCGTCGGTCAGCTCGGCGGCGGACTTGGTTTTCCAGTTGTTCGCCAGCTTGGGGTCTTTTTTGGCAGCCGTGTACGTGGGCTGGGCTTGCGCGGTCGTGGGCATGGTGTGTTGGTAACTGGCTTTGGCGGCCGTGGAGGCCACCGTCTGTGCCATGGATGGTACGGTCAATTGGGCCAATCGGGAAGAAGGCCGGGTAGTGCGCACGGGTACCTGCGAGCCTGCTTGCAGCGCAGGCGCCGCAGCGGGTGCCGCCACGGCAGGGGTCGTCGCGGCCACCTCGGGTGCCGCAGCAGCCTTGGCAGCGGCCTTCGCAGCCACCTTGGGTGCTGCTGGGGCGGCGGCGCTTTTCGCCGCGGCAGGGGTTGCCTTGGTGGCCCCCTTGGATTTGCTGGTGTCGGCTTTCACTTCCTGGTCTCCTCGCAGTACGGGCGGGCCCTTGGCCGCTCTCACGGCCCGGGACTGGTGGCAAGCCTTGGGTGGTTTTACCGGGGCGCGATTGTATCGACCTGGGCTGACGCAAACGGAAACGTTGCGGATACAACACAAATCGGGCGCCATCGCCCCCTCAAACCCCGTGCGCAGGTCAGACCAGGCTTTGCTCCAGCCCCTGCAAGAAGATGTCCTTGGGCAGGTCAATGCCAATGAAAACCATCTTGCTGGTGCGCGGCTCGCCCTCGGCCCACTGG
>JAGNPA010000183.1 GCA_017989885.1 Aquabacterium sp. | reverse complement strand
AAGCCCGCCTCGGACATCAAGCCCACGTCTTGTCCCGCCAGGGCGGGCGCCAGCAAGGCGCGAATGGCTTGGTCGTTGCCCGAGCCTGGTTTCTTCTGGCCGCCCTTCGGCGGACGCGGCAACACCTGAATGTCCTGCTCCTGAATCGGCACGGCCAGAGGCGCCACCTCGGCCACCCGCTTCAGAAAGGCGCGGGTGGTCTTGGCGTTCTCGGTTACCCAGTGGTGCAAACCGGCTGCGGCCTGCAAGGCGCCCATCGGCAGCACTTCGCAAAGGTCGGGCAGCGGGCTGTCTTCTGTGTCGCCGGTGCAACCCAGGTCCAGGGTGTTGGGGATCAGCAGCAGGCGACCTTTGGTGCGGGCGTCGGGCGTGTCGTTCACAGGCATGGGCAGGTTCATCAAATCAAACAAGAAAGGGTGGCAGCAGGGTCGCGCGAGTCAAGGGCGGCGGTAGGCGGGGCAGGGCGTCACGTCTGGCACGGCTGGGCAAGTCGGCCCAACTGCGCCAGCACATCCAGGCCGGCGCCTTGCAACAGACCCGTGGTCAAGATCAGGGGCAGTCCCACCAGCGCGGTCGGGTCGTCGGAGTCGATGCGCTCCAGCAAGACAATCCCCAGCCCCTCGCACTTGGCGCTGCCTGCGCAATCGTAGGGCTGTTCCAGGCGCAGATACGTGTCGATGGCCTCATCGCTGAGCGCACGAAAGCGCACCGACACCGTGCTCACCTGGGTCTGCTCGAAGCCCGTGGTGGCCCGTTTCACACACACCGCCGTGTGAAAACGCACCGTCTGGCCACGCATGGCCTGCAACTGCGCCTTGGCCCGCGCATGGTCGCCCGGTTTGCCCAGAATCATCCCATCCAGATCGGCCACCTGGTCCGAGCCAATCACCACCGCATCGTCCGGGCAGCGCGCCGCCACTGCCCGTGCTTTCAGCGTCGCCAGGCGCAAAGCCGTCTGCAACGGGGCCTCAGCGGGCAGCGGGTGCTCGTCCACCTCGGGCGAGGCGACGTCGAAGGGCAGGCCCAGGCGCGCCAGCAGTTCGCGCCGGTAGGGCGAGGTCGAACCCAGCACCAGGCGAGGGGAGGGGGTGGGTGAAGCGTCGGGTCGTAGAGCGTGCATGTCGCCATTGTCCTCGCAGCCTCTACACTGGCGACCATGAAAGCACCTACATTTGTTCCCCGCAAACTGGACATCGGGGCCTTCCTGGAGTCGGGTGAGGCGCTCTCGGGCGATCTGCCCGTGACCGAACTCCCGCGCCTGGCCGAGGGCCTGGCCAAGGACATCGACCTCGCCAGCCTGCCGCGCGTGACCTGGTCGGCTCAGGGTCGTCTGGTACCCGAGCGCATGAGCCCCCCGCAAATGTGGCTCGATCTGGAAGCCCAGGCTGAGCTCGCCTGGGAATGTCAGCGCTGCCTGCAGCCCGTCACCGACACTGTCCACATCAGCCGCAGCATCCGCTTCGCCAAAGACGAGGCTGCCGCTGCGGCGCTGGATGCCGACTCGGACGAGGACGTGCTGGCCCTGGCGCGCCAGTTTGACCTGCTTGAACTGGTGGAAGACGAGCTGATCATGGCCCAACCCATCGTGCCTCGCCACGATGTGTGCCCGACCGACGTGGTCACTTTGATGCACAATGACGCCGAGACACCGGTGCCAGGCAGCAAGCCCCCTTCCGCAGAGGAGACCGCCGATGCCCCGGCCACCACGGCGTCTGGGCGGCCCAATCCCTTTGCGGTGCTGGCGTCCTTGAAAAAGGGTGGCAAGTAATTTGGCTGGCGAGCTGGTCTCGTGCTAGAATTGCGAGCTTTCCGGATAGCCGGAATCAAATCAATACTTTCTTTTAACACTTGCGGACTGCAAGGCGGCCAGCATCCAGGGGCGGTTTTCACCCTCTTGAGCTGGTAACGGTGTGGTCTGACAACCCACGGGCTGCCTCAAGCCCGTTTATCGGAGTTCCATCATGGCCGTTCAGCAAAACAAGAAATCGCCCTCCAAGCGTGGCATGCACCGCTCGCACAATGCACTGGTGACCCCGGGCACGGCCGTTGAAGCCACCACCGGTGAAGTGCACCTGCGTCACCACATCAGCGCCACCGGTTTCTACCGTGGCCGCAAGGTCCTGAAGACCAAGGCTGACGCCTGATCAGTCTGCCCGGCGCGTCCGGGCATGACGCAAGCCGCAAAAGGCTGGACAAACCGATCATCGGCTTGCCAGCCTTTTTCTATTGCCGCCTCCCTTTTTGTCCGCGTTCCTCATGACTGTATCCGCATCCTCCCTGCCTCATGTTCGCCTTGCTGTGGACTGCATGGGCGGTGACCACGGTCCGTCCGTGACCTTGCCTGCCTGCCGCGCCTTCCTGGACAAGCATCCCGAGGCCGAGTTGTTGCTGGTGGGCTTGCCTGAAGCGTTGGCATCGGCCAAGGACTGGCCTCGCGCCACCATCGTGCCGGCCACCGAAGTGGTCACCATGGACGACCCGGTCGAAGTGGCCTTGCGTCGCAAGAAAGACTCGTCCATGCGTGTGGCCATCAGCCAGGTCAAGGCCACCGCCGATCAGCCTGCGGCGGCGCAGGCCTGTGTCTCTGCCGGCAACACCGGTGCCTTGATGGCCCTGGCGCGTTACCTGCTCAAGACGGTGGAGGGCATTGACCGCCCGGCGCTGGCCACCGTCATGCCCAACCAGAAGGACGGCTTCACCACCGTGCTGGACCTGGGGGCCAACGTCGACTGCACGGCCGAACATCTGTTGCAGTTCGCCGTGATGGGCAGCGCCCTGGTCTCGGCCGTGGACGGCAAGGAGAGCCCGAGCGTGGGCCTGCTGAACATCGGCGAAGAGGCGATCAAGGGCAGCGAGGTCATCAAAGAGGCGGGCGAATTGTTGCGCAAGGCCTCAGATCGGGGATTGATCAACTTCCACGGCAACGTCGAAGGCAACGATATTTTCAAAGGAACGTCCGATATTGTGGTGTGTGACGGCTTTGTGGGGAACGTGGCTTTGAAGACCGCAGAGGGTCTGGCAAGCATGTTTGCCTCCTTCATCAAGCAAGAGTTCACACGCACATTGGGCTCCAAAGTGATCGCATTGATCGCGATGCCGGTGCTAAATCGCTTTAAAAACCGCGTTGACCACCGTCGCTACAGCGGTGCGGCACTGCTCGGTTTGCGGGGTCTGGTGTTCAAAAGCCATGGATCTTCGGACAAGTTGGCCTTTGAGGTCGCGTTAAATCGGGCTTATGATGCGGCCCGTCATCGACTGCTGGAGCGGGTTCACGACCAGATTGCAGCCACACTCGACAGCTTGCCACCAGCAGCTGCCCCGGGTGATGGGGCAAATGCTGTGCGTAGGGCCTGATCCCTTTTCCAATGTCACCTAGACAGACGGACGCACAATCCACATCATCGCCAACGCAGGCTGCGGGGGCACGTTATTCCCGCATCGCCGGAACCGGCAGCTTCCTGCCACCCAACCGCGTCACCAACGCGGACATGGTGGAACGCCTCGCGCAGGACGGCATCGAAACCTCTGACGACTGGATCGTGGAGCGCACCGGCATCCGGGCGCGCCATTTCGCCGACCCCTCGGTGTCGTCCAGTCAGCTCGGTCTGGCTGCAGCGCGTCAAGCTATTGATGCATCTGGTCTGCAACCGTCTGACATCGACCTCATCATCTGCGCCACCTCGACGCCAGACATGGTCTTTCCGTCGACGGCCTGCCTGATCCAGCGCGACCTGGGCATCCACGGCTGCCCGGCCTTCGATGTGCAAGCCGTTTGCTCCGGCTTCATCTATGCCCTCACGGTGGCCGACTCGCTGATCCGCAGTGGTTCGGCGCGTCGTGCGCTGGTCATCGGCACCGAGGTGTTCTCGCGCCTGCTCGATTTCAAGGACCGCACCACCTGCGTGCTGTTCGGCGACGGCGCTGGCGCCGTGGTGCTGGAGGCCTCTGATCAACCTGGCATCGTGTCAACATGTTTGCATGCTGACGGCCAGTTCTCGCACATCCTGAACGTGCCGGGCACCATTGCCTGCGGCTCCATCCTGGGCGATCCGACGCTGAAGATGGACGGGCAGGCCGTGTTCAAGCTCGCCGTCAGCGTGCTGGACAAGGCTGCCCATGAGGCGTTGGCCAAGGCTGGCCGCGATGCCTCGTGTATCGACTGGCTGATCCCGCACCAGGCCAACCTGCGCATCATGCAGGGCACCGCCAAGAAGTTGAAACTTTCTGCTGATAAGGTGGTGGTGACGGTCGACCAGCATGGCAACACGTCGGCGGCCTCCATTCCGCTGGCACTGGACCACGCGGTTCGCAGCGGCCAGGTTCAGCGCGGCCAGACCCTGTTGCTGGAAGGCGTCGGGGGTGGCTTCACCTGGGGCGCGGTGCTGGTGGACTATTGACCATCGGGCTTGACCATCTGGCGCTGCTGCCGTTGAATCCTCTCACAAGGACATTGCACACATGACCGCATTTGCATTCGTTTTCCCCGGCCAGGGCTCCCAGGCTGTGGGCATGCTCAACGCCTGGGAAGGCCACGCTGCCGTGCGTGACACCCTGGCCGAAGCGTCTGAGGCGCTGGGCGAAGACATCGGCAAGCTGATTGCCGAAGGCCCCAAGGAATCGCTCGACCTCACCACCAACACCCAGCCCGTCATGCTGACGGCCGGTGTGGCCTGCTGGCGTGCCTGGCAAGCTGAAACCGGTCTGGTGCCGGCGGCAGTGGCCGGCCATTCGCTGGGCGAGTACAGCGCCCTGGTGGCTGCCGGCGCCCTGACCTTGAAGGACGCGCTGCCCCTGGTGCGCTTCCGTGCGCAGGCCATGCAAGAAGCTGTGCCTGTGGGCGTGGGCGGCATGGCCGCCATCCTGGGC
>JAGNPA010000182.1 GCA_017989885.1 Aquabacterium sp. | reverse complement strand
GCTGATCGAGGTGTCGCAAAAGCTGGCGCAGGCCATCGTGCGTGACGGCGAAGGCGCGACCAAGTTCATCACCATCACGGTGGAAGGTGGCCGCGACGAGGCCGAGTGTCAAAAGGCCGCTTACGCCATTGCCCACTCTCCGCTGGTGAAGACCGCTTTCTTTGCGTCGGACCCCAACCTGGGCCGCATCCTGGCGGCCGTGGGCTACGCCGGCATCGACGACCTGGACCAGAGCCTGATCGAACTGCATCTGGACGACGTGCATGTGGTCACCAAGGGTGGCCGCCGCCCCGAGTACCAGGAGGCCGACGGTCAGCGCGTGATGAAGCAGGCCGAGATCACCATCCGGGTGGGTCTGGCGCGTGGCAACGCCACGGCCACGGTGTGGACCTGTGACCTGTCGCACGACTACGTGACGATCAACGCCGATTACCGCAGCTGATCACCGGCAAGCCCTGCACACCCCACGTCAGACCCGCAACGGTCTGGCGTTTTTTTTGGGCGCGCTCATGCTAAGGTTTGGCACGCAGAAGAGGAGTCCATCATGAGCTCAGTCACCGCAGAGGCCGACTTCAAGGTCGCCAACCCCCACGCCCTGGCCACCATCCTGGAAGCCAGCGAGACGCGGTCCATCATCGCGTCCAGCGACATCTTCGACATCAACGGGATGAAGCTGTGGGCACGCGATCAGCCCGTGTCCCGCGATCTGCAGCGCAAGCTGATGGACCGCGCGCTCAAGCAGCCGCTGGAGACCTGCCTGATGGCCGAAGACGGGGTGAGCAACGCCACCTTGCAGGCGGCGCTGCAACAGCTGATCAACGGCCAAGGCCCGCTGACCCCGCTGCTGCAACCCCACGCCGAGGCGCTGGTGCGCTGTGCGGGCACGGTGCGCCTGCATTCGGTGGTGCAACTGCTGCTGAGCGCGGTGGAGACCGCCCGCCCGGCCGCCTTCCAACATGCGATTGACGCCATGGCCGTGGCCGGCGCCTTGATTCGGGCGCGCAACACCGACGACCGCCTGGTGACGCTGGCCATGACGGCCGGCCTGCTGCACGATGTGGGCGAGATGTACATTTCGCCCGCCTATGGCGAGGCCGATGCCCTGAGCACGCTGGACGTGGACAGCTACCGCCAGCTGGTGGTGCACCCGCACATTGGCCAGTTGCTGCTGACGCAGCTGACCGACTACCCCAAGGACATTGCCCGCGCCGTGGCCGAGCACCACGAGCGCCTGGACGGCTCCGGCTACCCGCACCGGCTGACCGGCGACAAGATGTCGACCCTGGGCAAGCTGCTGGCGGCCACCGAAGAGGCCCTGGCGGCGCTGCGCCTGCCGGGTGCCACCTTGCACCACGCCAGCGTGGCCCTGCGCGTGGTGCCTGGCGAGTTTGACGAGTTGCTGGCCGGCCCGCTGTCGTCTGCGGCCCGCCATGCGCCCCCGATGAAGCCGCGTCGCGCCCTGCCCGCCTTGCTGTCCGAGCTGGACCGCCTGAACGTGACGCTGCAGGAAACCATGATCCACGTGGACGGGGTGCTGCCCGCCGAGCCCAGCGCAGGGCTGCAGCGCGCCGCCGACCTGACGCTCTACCTGTTGCACAAGTTGCGTGCGGGCTGGAACGAAAGTGGCCTGTGGAGCCCGGGCGCCATTGGCGACGAGGTGGCCGCCGAAGCCGAGGCGGTGCAAGACGCCCTGCGCGCCCGCCTGCGCCTGATCGAGCGCGTGGCCCGCCTGACGGCCGGCCCCAACCTGTCGGACGAGGACGAGGATCGCCTCAATGCCCTGTGCCAGGGCTTGGTGGAAGAGCCCAGTCCTTGACTATACATTCCCCCAAATACATAATGGATCGTTTGGACTTGCTCTGGAGGGACTACGGCGAACGCCCGTTGGTGCCGCCAGACACTCGGGATGATCCAGACGCCTTACTACCTGATCGACAAGTCGGCGCTGCTGCGCAATCTCCAGATCATTGACCAGGTTCGCCAACAGTCGGGCGCCAAGGTCTTGCTGGCCTTGAAGTGCTTTGCCACCTGGTCTGTCTTCGATGTGATGCGCCCTTACATGGACGGCACCACCTCGTCGTCGCTCTACGAGGTCAAGCTGGGCCATGACAAGTTCGGGGGCGAGACGCATGCGTACAGCGTGGCCTTCGCCGACCACGAAATTGCCGAGGTCGTCGCCCACAGCGACAAGGTCATCTTCAACTCGATCAGCCAGTTTCTGCGCTTTGAGGCCGCCGCCGGCGACAAGCCCAAGGGCCTGCGCCTGAACCCGGGCATCAGCCACTCCGGGTTCGATCTGGCTGATCCGGCACGCGCCTTCAGCCGACTGGGGGAGTCGGACGCCGGACGCATCCTGGGCATCATCGACCGCCTGGACGGCGTGATGATCCACAACAACTGCGAGAACAAGGACTTTGCGCGCTTTGACGCGCTGCTCACCCAGGTCGAGCGCGACTACGGTGAGGTGCTGCGCCGCCTGAAGTGGGTCAGCCTGGGTGGGGGCATCAGCTTCACCTCGCCCGGCTACCCGGTGGAGGCCTTCTGCGAGCGCCTGCGCCGCTTTGCACACACGTACGACGTGCAGGTGTACCTGGAGCCGGGCGAAGCCACTGTGCGCCACACGACCACGCTGGAGGTCAGCGTGCTGGACACCGGCTTCAATGGCAAGCACCTGGCGGTGGTGGACAGCTCGACCGAGGCGCACATGCTCGACCTGCTGATTTACCGCGAGACGGCCAGCTTCCCCGGTCAGGAGGGGGCGCACGCTTACCAGATCTGTGGCAAGACCTGCCTGGCGGGCGACATCTTCGGCGAGGCACGCTTTGCCCAACCGCTGCAGGTGGGCGACCGGATCTCGATCGGCGATGCCGGGGGCTACACGATGGTCAAGAAGAACTGGTTCAACGGCGTGCACATGCCGGCCATCGCCATCAAGGAACTGGACGGCAGCGTGCGCGTGGCGCGCGAGTTTTCGTTTGACGACTACGTCAGCAGCCTGTCGTGACGACAGCCTTTCCAATCTGTCAGGTGGAGGTCATCCATGAAGCGTAATGTCTTGATCATTGGTGCCGGCGGGGTGGCGCACGTGGTGGCGCACAAGTGCGCGCAAAACAATGCCTTGCTCGGCCACATCCACATTGCGTCGCGCACGCTCAGCAAGTGCCAGGCCATCATCGACTCGATCCACACCAAGGGCAGCCTGCAGCAGCCCGGTCAGCTGACGGCCCATGCGTTGGACGCCATGGATGTCGAGGCCACCAAGTTCCTGATCCGGGCCACGCGCAGCCAGATCGTGATCAATGTGGGCTCGCCCTTCCTGAACATGTCGGTGCTGGCGGCCTGCCTGGAAACGGGGGCGGCCTACCTGGACACCGCCATCCACGAGGACCCGGACAAGGTGTGTGAGACGCCGCCGTGGTACGCCAACCATGAGTGGCAGCGGCGCCAGGCGTGCAAGGACGCGGGCGTCACCGCCGTGCTGGGTGTGGGGTTTGATCCGGGTGTGGTCAATGCCTATGCCCGCTACGCGCTCGACCACTGCCTGGACCGCGTGGACTCGATCGACATCATCGACATCAATGCGGGCCAGCATGGCCGCTACTTCGCGACCAATTTCGACCCGGAGATCAACTTCCGCGAGTTCACCTCGACCGTGTGGTCGTGGGAGAACAGCGCCTGGAAGGCCAATGCGATGTTCGAGCACCGCCAGGACTGGGACATGCCCGTCACCGGGGTGAGCACGACCTACCTGACCGGGCACGATGAAATCCACTCGCTGTCGCAGAACCTGGGCGTGCCCAACATCCGTTTCTGGATGGGATTTGGCGAGCACTACATCAATGTGTTCACGGTGCTGAAGAACCTGGGCCTGCTGTCCGAGAAGCCGGTGCGCACCGCGCGCGGGGTGGAGGTCGTACCGCTGGAGGTGGTCAAGGCCGTGCTGCCCGACCCCGCCTCGCTGGCGCCCGACTACACCGGCAAGACCTGCATTGGCGACCTGGTCAAGGGCGTGAAAAACGGTCAGCCCGAGGAGGTGTTGATCTACAACGTGTGTGACCACGAGGTGTGCTTCGGAGAAGTGGGCAGCCAGGCGATTTCCTACACGGCCGGGGTGCCGGCGGTCGCGGCCGCCCTGCTGATTGCCAATGGCACCTGGGACGTGGCGGAGATGGTGAACGTGGAAGAGCTGGACCCCCAGCCCTTCATCGCCCTGATGAACACCATGGGGCTGGTGACGCGCATCAAGGACCGAGACGGCGACCGCCTGCTCGACCCGGCGCCGCAGTTGTCGAGCGCACAGCGCCTGCCGCGTCGGGCTCACGCGCGTTGATCGCTGCCTGAGTCACATGGGGGCACAGGGGGGCTTGAAATGCCCGGAAGCGTCCCGATATCACTAAACAAGGTCAACACGGCAAGCGCAATCAAGCCTACAATGACTTTACTTTTCCTGGGGCCGACCTGGTTTCGACGTGGGTGCGGATTCGGGACAGGGCATGTCGAGGACCAGCCACCTCGTAAATCCATCTGGAAACAAACTAACTGCAAACGATCAAAAGTTCGCACTCGCCGCTTAAAACCGGTGAGCCTCACAACAGTTGGCCTATGGGCTGGGTCTGAGTCGTAAGACAAGGACTGTGAGGTCATTCACATAGGCTGGACTTCAGCTGGGTCACTCAGTTGAGGTCGAGATCAAGTGACTGGCTGGCTTGGTAGCGTGCTGCTGCGCGATCAGGTTGGCGAGACTCAAATCAGACAGCTACACATGTAGAACTGCTCGATGATGGCTTACGGACGGGGGTTCAATTCCCCCCGGCTCCACCAAATTGAAGGGCTCGGATAATCTCCGGGCCCTTTTTCTTGCCTGAAATCCCCGC